>JAGQYU010000039.1:0-23523 GCA_020435885.1 Flavobacteriaceae bacterium | reverse complement strand
ATTGTATCATGAATGTAATCCGGATCAGCAGCCCAAGTGAAATCATGTACATTGGGGGCTTTAAAATGCCATGTAAGCTTTTTTTCTTTGGTCTTTTTTATCTTTTCGGTTTCGTAGCCATGCCCAATTTCATTGGGGTTTTGTAAATAACCGGTACCACCAATGGTATAATTTTTATCAATGGTGATTTTTACATCATAATCTCCCCAAACTCCATGAAATTCCCTTGCTATGTACTGATTGGCATGCCAGCCTTCAAAATCATACTCTACCATTTTTGGATACCACTGCGTCATAGAAAGAGCAATACCCTCTTTATTATTTCTGCCGGAACGTCTTATCTGTACAGGTACTTGCCCTGTAAAATCCATATCAAAAGTTACAGATTGCCCAGGTTGGATAGGTTCATTAAGCGTTACTTTCAGAATAGTACCGATAGTTTCATATGAAACGTCATTACCATTTTGCTTAAGCGAATTCACTTTTATAAAACCAATTTCATTAGGGTTAAGTTTAGCAATTCTGCTTTCAAAAATAGGTTGCTCTTTAGTACCTATGTTGTTTACCATTCTTCCATCTGGATCAGCAATGTGATGTAAACGGATGTCCATTTCGCTTCCGGGCTGAAAGGCATTAAAAAATAAATGATAAAACACTTTATCCAGCGCATCTGGCGAATTATTGGTGTAGATCAATTTTTGCTTTCCGTTGTATTGATAGGTTTCAACATCCATATCAATCTCCATAGTGTAATTTACATGCTGTTGCCAGTATGATGTATTTTGGGATTGCACATAAAAATTCGCAAATACTAAAACCAGTAATAAGAATATTTTTTTCATTTATTTTAGATTAAGGGTTGTAAAATAAATAAAAAAGGCAAACTAATACAAGTTTGCCTTTTTTCATGAGGTTGAAGAGCTATTTCTTTGACATTTTTTCAGCCAGTAGCAATGCATTGTAAGCATTCAAAACTCTACCGGAAACTGATAGCTCAGTGAAATTTACTTTTTGTGGCGTTTGTCCTCCTTTTGCAGGTTTTACAACCTCTCTTGGGAACTCAATACCAGAATCCATCAATATATGTTTTACCTGACTGGCACTTAAATTTGGATAATAAGCACGTACCAAAGCAGCAACTCCGGCAACTTCCGGTGCTGCCATTGAAGTACCTTGAATTGACTCGTATTCGTTTTTAGGGAAAGTTGAGTAGATCTCAAGGCCTGGGGCAAAAATATCCACATTCTTTTTACCATAATTTGAGAAAGAAGCTACAATGTTCTCGTCTAAATGGCGAGTCATAGCTCCAACTGTAATTACATTATCTACAAACTCAGTAACTTTATCTTTAGAATCATTAGGGAAGTTATCTTCAGTATCAAAATCACTACCGTCATTTCCGGCGGCGTGTACTAATAAAACATCATGGTCAGCTGCATATTTAATGGCATCATACACCCACTCAGCATTTGGCGAGTGCCCTTTACCGAAGCTCATGTTCACAACTTTAGCACCGTTATCAACAGCATATCTGATAGCCAAAGCTACATCTTTATCATATTCATCGCCATCAGGTACTGCTCTAAGAGCCATTATTTTTACATGATTGGTAACACCGTTCATTCCAACACCATTATTACGAACGGCTGCAATAATACCTGTAACATGTGTGCCGTGTATTTCATCATCTTTTGAACCGATAACGTATGGATTTCCATAGTTGGTATCTGTAATATCATAAGGATTATCACCTGCTAATCTTCCATCAAAATCAACATTATAATTTGCTTTTAACTGATTATTGTAATAATCTATACCTCCTTGAATATCATTTAAAGCATCTTCAACAGAAGCACCTGATTCGATAATTCTCATTACAGTAATTTTGCCCTGCATTAAGGTTTGATCTTCTAAATTTAATGCATTAACATTATCAAGGTTCATTTCTTTACCAGCAAGCAATTTTACGATAGTATCATTTGCTTTTTGAACCATTTCTTTGATCATAGTATATCTAGTAGTGATACTTGTAGCACTGGTTTTTTTATCGTCTATGATCTTCTTTAACTTAGTGTATAGTTCAAAGTCAGCTTTGTCTTCTTCTGCAATCGACTCTTCTGATTTTCCTTCAAATTTTGGCGTAAGTTTTTTAACGATTCTGGTGAGTTCCAATTGCTCTGGATTAGCTTGTCCTTTTTCGCCACCTAAAAAGTTCCATCCATTTACATCATCAACATAACCATTATTATCATCGTCTTTTCCGTTATTGGCAATTTCATCTTCATTGAACCAAATAACACCTTGTAGGTCTTCATGCTCAACGTCTATACCAGAGTCTATAACCGCAACTACTACAGTAGTAGGTTGTTTGTCTTTTACAAAATTGTAGGCTTTGTCAATACTCATCCCGGGAATGGAATCTGTAAATACATCTGTATGCGGCCATGCTTGTATTTCGGCCTCGGTCATTTCACTTTTTTTGGCAACTAAACTATCTGTTGCGGTAATAATTTGAATTTCTTTAGTTACAGTTGCAGTAGTATTTTTTGTAGCTCCACAACTTGCTAAAAGAAGTGTGGCGATTGCAGCCACAGATAAAGATCTTATAATTCTCATTGTTTTTTCGATTAATTAAATACTTCGTTAAATGTGTAGGTATTGTTTAGCCTAACGCCTTTTTCTGTGTGTTTTACAGTGCATAATTCGTGGTAAGGATCATGTTCTAAAAACAGAAAAAAATTATTGTCAGCAGCTAGGTTTAAAAATTTTTGTTTTTCATCCATTGTTATTAATGGCCGGGTATCATAGCCCATTACATACGGCAAAGGAATATGCCCTGTTGTTGGCAACAGGTCTGCCATATAAACCAATGTTTTTCCTTTGTATGTTATATGTGGAATCATTTGTTTTTCGGTATGACCATCAACAAATAGAATACCAAAATCAAGCTCAGAAGCTTTACTAAAATCTCCTTTTGGAAGATCTATAAAACGCAGTTGCCCGCTCTCTTGTATAGGATTGATATTTTCTTTTAAGAAGGATGCTTTTTCTCTTGAGTTGGGGTGAATTGCCCAATCCCAATGATTTTCATTGCTCCAAAAGGTGGCATTTTTAAAAGCAGGTTCATAGCCGGTTTTATCTTTGTTGAATTGGATACTTCCTCCGCAATGATCAAAATGTAAATGCGTTAAGAAAACATCAGTAATATCATCTCTATGAAAACCGTAGGATGCTAGTGATTTGTCTAGTGAAAAGTCACCATACAAATAATAATAGCTGAAAAATTTTTCTGATTGTTTATTGCCGAGCCCTGTATCAATTAAAATAAGTCGGTTGCCATCTTCAATAAGCATACAACGCATACTCATTTCTATAAGATTGTTACTGTCAGCCGGATTGGTCTTTTGCCAAATAGACTTTGGAACTACACCAAACATGGCACCTCCATCCAATTTAAAATTACCAGTTTCTATTGGGTAAATCTTCATTTTTTAAAAATGTAGCTACAAATATGCACAAAATAAGGCAAATAGGTAGTTAATATTAATAAAAAACCTCACTTATTGAGTGAGGTTTGGAGGCGTTGAGCGGATTCGAACCGCTGTACAAGGTTTTGCAGACCTCTGCCTAGCCACTCGGCCACAACGCCATTTTTTACGGGCTACAAATTTAATCAAAAATATAAAGCGTGCAATTAACTTTACAATCTATTTTGATTGGATTAAATAAAGTTTAGCAGTTAAGCGGTTTTTATATCCTTTTTTGGAAGGATTTACATAGTTTATATCAAAAGTATCAACGGGTTGTAAGATGTATTTTTGCAATATAAAGTCAGGAATATCATAAGTTGCTAAATAACCTACATTAGAGTTTTCTGGTAGAGTGGTAGTTTCGTCAATTGTTTTGATAGGTTCGCCAAGTTCCCAAATCAACTCTGGTGTAATTTCATCGTATTTATAGAGTTCAATATTTTTTAGTGATTCATTGTTTCTGAGTGTACTAATGTTATTGAAGTTTGGGTTGTCATAGAATATTTTAGCCATAGGGAAACCTATAGTCATAATTACACACATCATAAAAATACTACTGTAAAAGACATTTTCATATTTCTTTTTTGTTAAAGAATAGAAGATAAAAATACCTGTAATTGGCAGAATAATGGATGTTATTGTATAATAAATCCAAAAGCCATCTAATTTATCTTTGAAGTAAAAATATCCTCCTAACGGAAAGGCAATGCAAATTAATCCTACTAACCCAAACCCTATATTGGTTATGTACCTGTCAGTTTTAAGTAATTGTTTGCCTTCAAAGATGAGATAGTGTATATAAAAACTCGTGTTCAATGCCATAGGGATTAAAACAGGTAACAAATAACGTGCTTTTTTTTCTGGTATTAATGATAGTAAAATTACAGTAGCAATTGTCCATGCAAAAGTGAATTTATAGGCTTTTTTATCTGTAACTTTTTTAATCATAAAGGGATATAGGAGTGCTATGAATGAAAAAAATGTCCATAAACCTGATTGAGTAAAAAAACTCCAATAATAGTACCAAGACCTTACATTTCTATTTGCCCATGCAACCGTTTCTTTTTCAGCGATGGCATTTGCGGATGAACTGTCTGTTAAATAAATATAAATCCCCCATGATAAACCTATTATAACAAAGAACAGTATCATAACAAAGGTTGGAGTAATCTTCTGTCTGTAGTTACTAAATTTATATGTTATACCATAGGCAATTAAGAAAGGTAACAGCAAAGCAAAGAAAGAAACGGGGCCTTTGCTCATAAAAGAAAGTCCTAAAAAAATACCAGCAACTATAAAATTTTTCCAACTGGGTGAAACATCTTCAAAAGCAATGAACAATTTGTAGATGGCAAAAAGCATAAAACTGTGGGCAAAAATATCCCATTGGCCATTTCTACCGGAAAAAATAATATAAAATGATGTAGTTAGTATAAGTGAAGCTATAAAGCTTTGCTTTTTATTGTTGAAAATTCTAATTCCAAAAAAGAAAGAAGTAATAATCAAAAAAGTTACTGATAGTACAGCTGGTAACCGTAGACCAATTAAATTTTTTAACCCAAAAATTGAAGCTGAAAAAGCAGTCAGCCATGTTGGTAATGGTGGTTTTTCATACCGAGGCTCTAAGTTCATAGTGGTTTTAAACCAATTGCCATATTGTAGCATTTCTCTAGCAGTAATAAAATTACGAGCTTCCATGATGTTTACATAGATCACATCAAGATTTGTAAAAAAGATGAAAAAACAAACTAGTAACAGAGCGGGTATGTAATAGGCCGATCGTATTTTCATACGCTGTTATTTTCTCTTTTTACTCATTTTTATAGTTACCATAGCTACGTTGCCTCCAATGGGTGGGTTCATTTTAGAAACTTCAACAGTTGCTTTGCTTACCAAAGATATTTCATTGAGTATTCTAACAAGTATTTTATCAGCAACGGTTTCTAATAATTTTGTCCGTACAGACATTTCTTGTTTTACTATTTTATTCAGATGTACATAATCAACGGTATCTGCTAATTTATCAGATTTGGCAGATTTTGATAAGTTGGCTTTAACACAAAGATTAACCCTATATTCAGAGCCTATCTTTCCCTCTTCATCTAAACATCCGTGATAGGCATAGAGCCTAATGTTTCTAACTTTAATAGTTCCCATTCAATAATAATTTCGGTAAAGATAAAAACATTCTACATGCTATTTTTATATGAGGTATTTAAATTTCAAACTATATCGTTTTGTGTAATTTTAGTATTTTTAGCGATAAACCAATGTAACTATATACATGAAAGTAAGAGAATTATTTTTGGTATTGGCAAGTTCAGTCACAATAGCTATACTTGTTATTGCTTATTTTTGGAGGCCTATACTTTGGTCTTTTTTATTGTTTGCTCCATTGATTTTGATGGGCTTAATAGACATTTTCCAGAAAAAACATACTATTAGAAGAAATTTTCCATTGATAGGAAGATTCAGATACGCTTTGGAAGCTATTCGTCCTGAAATAATGCAATATTTTGTTGAGACTGATACGGAAGGGCGCCCGTTGAACAGAATATTCAGATCGCTTGTTTATCAAAGGGCAAAAAAAGAAAACGATACTACTCCTTTTGGTACACAAATGAATGTTTATAGAACGGGTTATGAATGGATGGACCATTCCATGTATGCAAAAAATAATCCTAAGGATATAGGTAAGTTTCCAAGAGTAACCATTGGTGGGAAAGATTGTAAAAAACCATATTCAGCTAGTTTACTAAACATTTCGGCTATGAGTTTTGGATCGCTAAGCAAAAATGCAGTAATGGCACTCAATAAAGGAGCAAAGATTGGGAATTTTGCCCATAATACCGGTGAAGGGGGTCTAAGCCCTTACCATTTAAAATATAGCGGAGATCTTATTTGGCAGATAGGTACAGGCTATTTCGGGTGCAGAGATGAGCATGGAAATTTTGATGAAAGAACCTTTCATGAAGGAGCCGTAAAAGAACAGGTTAAAATGATAGAGATTAAACTATCTCAAGGGGCTAAACCTGGGCATGGTGGTATTTTGCCTGCTTCAAAAAATACAGAAGAAATTGCTCAAATACGACATGTAAGGCCTCACACAGATGTGCATTCGCCTCCGGCGCATTCAGCTTTCTCTAACCCTATGGAATTTATGCGTTTTATCAAAAAACTTAGAGATCTTTCTGGTGGTAAACCAGTTGGTTTTAAACTTTGTGTGGGTAAAAAACAAGAGTTTATAGATATCTGCAAAGCGATGATTGAAACTAATATTAAACCTGATTTTATTACTGTAGATGGAGGAGAAGGAGGTACGGGCGCAGCTCCTGTTGAGTTTTCTAACTCTATAGGTATGCCTTTACGAGAAGGGCTGGTTTTCGTATATGATACGCTGGTGGGCTTTGGTTTAAAAAAGGAAATAAAATTAATAGCTTCCGGAAAAATTATAACAGGTTTCCATATGGCCAGAGCCATTGCCTTGGGAGCAGATTTGTGTAACAGTGCCCGTGCTATGATGCTATCTATAGGATGTATTCAGGCGCTTCAATGTAATACCAATACTTGCCCTGTTGGAGTGGCTACGCAGAATAAATCACTAATGAAAGGTTTGGTTGTAGACGATAAAGCTCCTAGAACAGCAAATTATCATGAAGAAACTATTAAAAGTTTTTTAGAAATGTTGGCAGCGGCCGGATTAGAACATCCTCATGAGATTAAACGAGAACACATCAATAAAAGAATTGGTATGAACACCGTTGCAAAATACAACGAAATATATCCGTATATGGAAGAAGGTTGTTTGTTAGTGGAAGATAAAATACCTGATAGTTACAAAGGGTATTTACAACATAAACGATTAGTTTCGACTAGTTAATAATTAGCATCATCCGGATATTGTTCCATAAAGCTTTCGGCAACTTCTACCATTTTTTTGCTTCCGCAGAAAAAAGGCACTCTTTGATGTAGCTCGGTTGGTTTAATATCTAACATCCTTTTGTAACCGTCGGAAGCCTTTCCGCCTGCTTGTTCGGCTAAGAAAGCCATCGGGTTACATTCGTATAACAAACGCAATTTTCCTTTTGGGGCTTTAGAACTTGTAGGGTATAAATAAATACCCCCTTTTATCATATTTCTATGAAAATCAGACACTAACGAGCCGATATAGCGAGAAGTATAAGGCCTGTCTTCTTCTTCTTTTTGGCAATATTTTAAATAATCTTTTACCCCTTGAGGGAAATGAATATAATTTCCTTCGTTGATGGAATATATTTTTCCATTTTCGGGAAACATCATATTAGGATGTGAAAGGTAAAAAGTGCCTATAGCCGGGTTGAGTGTAAAACCATTAACTCCATGCCCTGTTGTATATACCAACATGGTTGATGTTCCATAAACTATGTATCCGGCAGCTACTTGCTTGTTGCCTTCTTGTAAAAAATCTTCTAATTGTACAGGCGTTCCGGATTCGGTTACTCTTCTGTAAACCGAAAAAATAGTTCCTACGGATACATTTACATCAATATTGGATGATCCGTCAAGAGGATCAATTAACACCACATATTTGTTCATGTTTGATTCATCATTACCGGAAATAGTAACAAAATCATCTTCTTCTTCACTTGCAATACCACATACAATTTGCCTGTTCTTTAATGTTTGCATAAACACAGTATTGGCATAAACATCCAATTTTTGTTGTTCTTCACCTTGAATATTAGTATCACCTGCATGTCCTAAAATATCAACCAGACCTGCTTTATTCACTTCATGATTTACAACTTTAGCAGCCAGTCTTATCGAGTTGATAAGCCTTGAAAGCTCTCCTGTAGTGTATTTAAAATGCTTTTGATTATCGATGATGAATTCACCTAACGTAGAATGCTTTTGCATAATGAAGAATTGTTATGTTATGCATACAAATATCGTTAAATTTGCCGGAATAAAAACTGATATGATGGATATAAATATACGAGAAGGTAGGCCTGAAGATATGCCTTTTGTATTAGATTTGATAAAAGAGCTAGCCATTTTTGAAAAAGAACCTGATGCGGTAGTTGTAACTGTTAACGATCTAGTTGAACATGGTTTTAAAGAGCCTCCTGCTTTTTATATATATATTGCTGAATACGATGGCAAGATAGTAGGGATGGCATTATTTTATTATAGATTTTCCACATGGAAAGGCCCTACTATTCATTTAGAGGACTTAATTGTAAAACAAGAATATAGAAGCAAAGGAATAGGCAAGGCTTTGTATGATAGAGTACTGGAGTTTGCCCATAAGAAAAAAGTGAGAAGAACCGAGTGGGTTGTGTTAGACTGGAATACTAATGCTGTGAATTTCTATGAAAGTACCGGTGCAGTTATTTTAGATGATTGGAAAACATGCCAAATAACCGACCAAAAAACTGCTGAATATCTTGCTAGAAAATGAAAGTCTTTAAGTTTGGAGGCGCATCTGTAAAAGATGCTGAAGGAGTAAAAAATGTAGCCAATTTGTTACAAAAAGTTGGTTATGATGATGTGTTGATCGTTATTTCCGCTATGGGCAAAATGACCAACGCTTTTGAAAAAATTGTAGAGGCATATCATCAAAAAAAGAAGGAATTACCTTTATATATTAATGAGGTAAGAAACTTTCATTATACAATTATCGACCAACTTTTTAGTAAAGGCCATAAAGTATATGACGATGTGGAAATGCTTTTTATGAGCATGACCGGTTTTATGATCAAAAATAAATCGACAGATTTTGATTATGTATACGATCAAATAGTCAGTTATGCCGAATTGATCTCAACAAAAATTGTAAGCCATTATTTAACTGAACAAAATATCAAAAATAACTGGATTGATGTTAGAGATTTTATTATAACTGATAGTTTTTACCGTGAAGGAAAAGTAAATTGGGTAAAGACCGAGAGAAATATTACCGAGAAGATTTTACCTAACAATTTATATATAACGCAAGGGTTTATAGCAAAAGATGCTCATGGTAATACAACTACTCTAGGTAGGGAAGGTTCTGACTATTCTGCGGCTATTTTTACGTATTTGCTAGATGCAGAAAATTTAACAATATGGAAAGATGTTCCCGGAGTTTTAAATGCAGATCCTCGCTACTTTAAAGAATCACAACTTTTACATCGTATGTCTTATGCGGAGGCAATAGAATTGGCATTTTATGGGGCATCTGTAATACATCCGAAGACATTACAGCCGCTTCAGCGAAAGAAAATTCCGTTGTTAGTTAAATCGTTCTTAAGACCTGAAGAAACCGGAACCATTATAATTGATAACGCTTTGATAGAACCTTATGTTCCGTGTTTTATTGTAAAAAAAGAGCAGATATTACTATCAATTTCTTCGTTAGATTTTTCCTTTATCGTTGAGCAAAATATCAGTGAAATTTTTGGCTTACTTCATCAATATAAAATGAAAGTGAATCTAATTCAGAATTCTGCCATAAGTTTTTCGGTTTGTATTGAAGATAAATATTTGAAAATAAATGCTTTGTTGTCTGAATTAAAAACTAAATTCGGTGTTGAAATGTTTGAAAATGCTACGCTGTTTACTATCAGACATTTTAATGATAAAGCCATTGAAACCATTGAAAAACACAATAAAGTTTTGTTAAAACAAATGGCCAAAGAAACTGTTCAAATAGTAATTCAATAATTTTTCTATCTTTGGAAGTTCTCAAACTACAATACTGATATGGGTTTAGTAACCTCTAAAGAAATTGCCAAAGTCATTAACCTTGATAGATATGGCTTTTTAGGTACTTTTATTGGTTGGATATTGCTCAAAGTGCTCCGTATTTCACGGTTGAATCATATTTACAATAAGCATAAGGACAAGAAAGATCTGGAGTTTTTGAATGCTATTTTGAACGAAGTTCAGATAGATTTTGAGATACCCGAAGAAGACTTAAAAAGGATTCCCAAAGAAGGAGCTTTTATTACTATATCTAATCACCCACTTGGTGGAATTGATGGGGTTTTATTGCTAAAATTATTGGCAGAACACAGACCGGATTATAAGATCATTGCTAATTTTTTACTTCATAGAATAGAGCCTTTAAAACCTTACATAATGCCTGTAAATCCTTTTGAGGACAGGAAAGATGCAAAATCCAGTGTAACAGGTATCAAAAATGCATTGCAACATTTAAAGGAAGGATATCCATTAGGTATTTTCCCTGCCGGGGAAGTATCAACTTATAAAGACGGAAAGCTGATTGTTGATAAGCCTTGGGAAGAAGGCGCCATTAGATTGATCCATAAAGCAAAAGTCCCTATTATTCCTATATATTTTCATGCAAAGAATAGTAGGTTGTTCTATTTTCTTTCACGTATTAATGATACACTTCGTACAGCGAAACTGCCATCGGAGTTTCTGACCCAAAAGTCACGAACTATAAAAGTAAGAATAGGAAGACCTATTACAGTTAAAGACCAGGAAGAATATGAAAATATAGAGGAATTCCATGCTTTTCTTAGAAAAAAGACCTATATGCTGGCCAATGCTTTTGTAGCTGGTGGGCCATTAATAAAAACACCTTCATTAAAGTTGCCCAAACAGCCAAAGGAAATTATACCTCCGGTTTCTAAAGACGCTATGATCAAAGAGATTGAGAGTTTAAGAAAAGAAAATTTACGATTGTTAGAATCAAAAGATTACGAGGTGTTTTTTACAAAAAGTAATAAAATACCTAATATTTTAAGAGAAATAGGCCGTCTTAGAGAAATTACATTTAGGGAAGTAGGTGAGGGCACAAACAATCCGTTAGATTTGGATGAATATGATAAGTATTATCATCATTTGTTTTTGTGGGATAACAATCAGAATCTAATTGTTGGGGCTTATCGGATGGGTCTTGGAGATGAAATTTTTAAGAAGTATGGAGTTGATGGGTTTTACATCAATACGCTCTTTAGGTTAGAACCAGAACTAGATGCTATGATGACAAAAACCATAGAAATGGGACGTGCCTTTGTTATTAAAGAATATCAACAAAAACCAATGCCGTTATTTTTACTTTGGAAAGGTATAGTGCATGTAACGTTAAGACATCCTGAATATAAATATTTAATAGGCGGAGTTAGTATCAGTAATCAGTTTTCAAACTTTTCTAAATCGTTGATGATAGAGTTTATGAAATCACATTACTACGATCCGTATTTGGCTCAGTATATCCATCCTAAAAAAGAATATAAGGTCAAATTGAAAGATGCTGATAAAGATTTTGTTTTTGATGCCAGCAAGGCAGATATGGTAAAGTTTGATAAGATTATTGATGAAATTGAGCCCGGAAGCCTCCGTTTACCAGTATTGCTAAAAAAATATGTAAAGCAAAATGCACGTGTTGTGGCCTTTAATGTTGATCCAAAATTCAACAATGCCATTGATGGGTTGATGTATATCAGAATTGCTGATTTACCGGAAAGTACGGTAAGGCCGGTTATGGAAGAATTCCAAGCGGAACTGGAGAAGAAGTTATTAGAAAATAATTAAAATAAAAAAGACCTGAATTTTCAGGTCTTTTTTATTGTTGTTATAAAGATTTAAACCATTCTTGGAATTTATCTCCTAATAAGAATACGGGTTTTGTATTACCGCTAAGAGCACCAATAAGGCTTACTACCCAAAGTACAAGGGCAAAAAGACCTACAAAAATCCCCAAAATAGGAATAATGCTTAGAACACTTATTATGATAATACCTAAAACCTGTCTGATATAAAATGAACCAACTTCGGTCTTATTATTATTGTTCATAACGAATGCAACAATCCAACCTATAAGGGTCAAATGTGCTATAATGGCTATGGTTTTACCATCACTGGAAAGTTCTTTAACATCCTCCTTAATTTCTTCATAAGTTTCTTTAGCCTCTTCTTTTACGTCTTCAAACGCTTCTTTTGCATCATCTTTTAATTCTGATGCTTTTTCTTTTGCATCTTCAAATGCATCTTTAGCTTTGTCTCCTAAGTTTTTACTTTCTTCTGACATAGTATAATAGTTTTAAGTTGATTAAATAACAAAGCTATGAAAATATTATTTACAATATGGTTTAGTTTATATTTTGTTTAAAAAATGATACTTTTGACAAGTAATATAACAAGTAAAAGATGAATGCAAAAAACCCTAAAATTGCAGTTTTTGGTGGTGGTAGCTGGGCAACAGCAATAGTTAAAATGCTTTGTGAAAATATGGAGGAAGTGGGATGGTATATGCGTAGTGTTTATATTTTAGAACATATAAAGCGAAATAAGAATAACCCGAGTTATATAAGTTCTGTTGAATTTGATACTAAAAAGTTGATATTGACCAATGATATCAACGAAATGGTTAGGTATGCTGATTACCTGATATTTGCTATTCCTTCAGCATTTTTGAATAGTGAACTTGAAAAACTGCAAGAACCGTTACAGGATAAAGTTATTTTTTCTGCCATAAAAGGTATTGTACCGGAATCAGGGTTGATAGTAGGTGAACATTTTAATGATGTTTATAAAATTCCTTTTGAAAATATTGGTGTTATAACAGGTCCTTGCCATGCAGAAGAGGTTGCTATGGAAAAGCTATCGTATTTAACTATTGCATGTAGAGATCAACAAAAGGCAAAATTCATTGGCAAACAACTATCTAGCAGTTATATAAATACTAAAGTATCTGATGATATCATTGGAACTGAATACGCAGCAATGCTTAAAAATATCTATGCCATTGCTGCCGGAATAGCTCACGGATTAGGGTATGGAGATAATTTTCAGTCGGTTTTGATGTCTAATGCCATTAGAGAAATGAAACGTTTCATTAAAAAAGTTCATAGGATGAAACGTAACATAAACAACTCAGCTTATTTAGGAGATTTGTTAGTAACCGGCTATTCCATTTTCAGTAGGAATAGAATGTTTGGTAATATGATTGGTAAAGGGTACACAGTAAAATCTGCCATGTTAGAAATGAACATGATAGCTGAAGGATACTACGCCACAAAAAGTGCCTATAAGATTAATCAAGAGAATAAAGCAAGGATACCGATCATCAATGCTGTGTATGCAATTTTATATGAAAATAAAGATCCTAAGAAGACCTTTGCCAAGCTAACAACTGTATTAAATTAAATTTAGTTAGTTCATTACTTCATTTAAAAGTTGTTGATTGGCAAAAAGTCCACTATTAAGTAGCTTTAGCGCTTTGATTTTGTCTTCACTTGAAACTAAAACAGAAAGATTGTAATTGCTTCCACCGTAGGAAATCATCCTTAGCGGAATGTCTTTTAAACAGTTTATAACTTGGGCACTGATACCTTTTTCGCTCTGAGCAAAATTTCCTGCCAAGCAAATAATACTCATGTTTGTGTCATATTCTACTTTTCCAAAATCGTTCAATTCTTCTAATATCTTAGCAAGATGTACGGTATTATCTATGGTTATAGAAACTGCAACTTCAGAAGTAGTAATCATATCAATAGCTGTTTGATATTTCTCAAAAACTTCAAAAATTCTTTTTAAGAAACCGTAGGCCATAAGCATTCTATACGATTTTATTTTAATAGCCGTAATACCATCTTTTGCAGCAATGGCTCTTACGCCTGTGGGTGTACTTCCGTTACAAATTAAGGTTCCTTTATCTTCAGGGCTAAAAGTGTTTTTTAACCATACAGGGATGTTATTCTTCTGGGCAGGTATAATACTCTGCGGATGTAATATTTTGGCACCAAAATAGGCAAGCTCTGCAGCTTCATCAAAAGACATTTCATCAATAGAAAAGGTATTTTCTACATATCTGGGATCATTGTTGTGCATGCCATCAATATCTGTCCAAATTTGTATTTCTTCTGCATTGATAGCAGCTCCTATTAATGATGCGGTGTAGTCACTACCTCCACGTTTTAAATTGTCAATTTCATCATTACTATTCCTACAGATGTATCCTTGTGTAATGTATGTATTATAACCTTTTTCAGTGTTTAAGATTGAAGCAAGTTTTTGTTTTATGGATTCATTATCGGGTTCGCTATGTGTATCGATCGACATAAAATCCAATGCAGATATCAATTTCGAATTGTTGTTTTGTTCATTTTGATAGATCTGAAAGAGGTTTGTTGAAATAATTTCGCCTTGAGCCAATATGGTTTTTTCATTTTCAATATGGGTTGTTAAAGACCTAAGGTATTCAAAACTATTTTTAACAAATGTAAGTGCCGATTGTTGGTGGTATTCAGACTCGTATAACTCATCTGCTAACTCAAAGTATAGTTGTTCTAGTGCATTTACAGTATTTATAGCTTCTTGTTGTTTAGAATCTCTGATAAGATCATTGATAGCCACAAGAGCATTGGTTGTTCCTGCAACGGCAGATAGCACAACAATTTTAGGCTGCTGACATGAATTTACTATAGTTGCCACTTTTTTAATATTTGTAGCATTTCCAACCGAGGTTCCTCCAAATTTTAAAACTATCATTTTTCAAAAAATTTTCGTTACAAAATTTGTGTTAGCTAAGCATTTATACAATTTTTTTGATGTATTTTTACAAATTATAACAAAAAGTTTAATTTTTAACATGAAAACAATACAGGAAGCAGTTACTACAATCATCAATAAAACACCTTTTGTTGAGGAAGCCTTATATGATAAACTAATAAATGTTTCATCGCTAGCGAGGATCATTAAACCGGATGTAGAAAAGTTGCTGAAAAAGGAAATAAAAGATGGCGCTATAATGATGGCTATCAATAGGTTGTCTCCATCTAGTGTGTTGAAGATCAGAAAAAATATTAAGAAGATTGTATTTACTTCTGGCGATTTTATAATGCGTTCTGACCTGTGTGATTATACTTTTAAGAATACACCTACATTGGTTCAAAAAATAACAAAATTGCTCAATGACATTGGTACGGATAGTGATAACTTCTTTACCATTTCTCAAGGAGTTTTTGAGACTAACATTGTGGTTAGCAAAAAGTTGAGTGAAAAAATGGATACTATTTTTGTGAATGAAGAAGTAATTTGGTCTATCACCAATTTGGCATCTATTACCATTAAATTGCCTAAGTCTAATATAGAACAATCGGGTATTTACTACTTTATTTTAAAGCAGTTAGCGTGGGCAAATATACCTGTGCAGGAAGTAATTTCTACAACTCACGAAATTACGATTGTGGTAAAAGAAACTGATATTAAACAGACCTTTTCCATTTTGATGGATATGAAATTGAATTAACTCTCAACTGAAGTTGGAAGCTCTGTAAATTTCTTTTTCTATGAGCTGATTATAATATTCATTAGTTTCTGAATTCCAATTAAATATTATTGAAAACTCTTTTAAAACAGGCTCTTTTAACTGTTCTACACTCTTAATATCAAAATATAATTTACCTGTCCTCCTTATAAAGAAATCTAAGGGATTTTGAACCATTTCGTAATGGATACAAAACCATAATTCCGCTTTAGCAAGTCTTGTTTGAACATTATTTTCTTCAATATCATTGAACTTTGCTAATATTGCATCGGTTTGAGTTCCATAATTGGCAACTAAATAATTAGCATCAATTTTTGTAAGTCCGGATTTTTTAATTTGCTGAAAAACAGTTTCTTCATGTTTTTTGACTTCTTTAAAGTTTTTATAATTACCACCAACAAGTTTCAGCTTATGTGTTTGAATTTCTTTGAATTTCTTATTAAATCTTTTAGTGTATTTTTTACTGATCAGGTCAACTACACGTTCTGCCATTTTTCTATATCCGGTCAGCTTACCTCCTGCAATAGAAATCAGTTCGGTGTCAGATACAAATATTTCATCTTTACGTGAAAGTTCTGAAGCGGATTTCCCTTCTTCATGAATAAGAGGTCTAACCCCAGCCCAACTGGATTGCACATCTTCCAAAACTAAATTTATGTTTGGGAACATATTATTTATGGCGCCTATCAGATATAAGGCATCAACTGTATTTACTTCTACAATATCTTTATCTTTCTGATAATTAGTATCCGTAGTACCTACATAAGTGATTTTTCCTCTAGGGATAGCAAACATCATTCTTCCATCAGGTATATCAAAATAGATAGAATGTTTTACCGGTAGTTTTTCATAAGGAAAAACCAAATGTACACCTTTTGTTAAGTGCAAACGTTTACCTGTTTTTGATTTGTTGAGCTGTCTTAGTTCATCTACCCAAGGTCCAGCTGCATTTACTATATATTTTGCACGGATGTTCAGATCTTTACCGATGATATGATCTTTAGCTTTTACTCCGCTAATTTTGTCATCATCATACACAAAATCTATAACTTCACAGTAATTTAAAGCTGTTGTATCATAATTTAAAGCAGTTTTTAGTACTTCAATAGTTAGGCGTGCATCATCGGTTCTATATTCTGCATAAAAACCTGCACCTTCTAAAATATCTTCAGGCAGCAGCGGTTCAGTTTTTAGTACTTCTTTCATGGTGAGCATTTTTCGCTTATCATCATCTTCTACATTAGCCAGAATATCATAGATTTTTAATCCGATAGAAGTCAGCCATGTACCATATGTTCCATCTTTTATGAGTGGCAATACCATTTTTTCAGGAATTACTAAATGTGGAGCTAAATTGTGAACAATCGCTCTTTCAGAGCCTACTTCTTTTACCAGCCAAAAGTCGAATTGTTTTAAATAGCGCAGTCCTCCGTGGATTAGTTTTGTTGATTTGCTACTAGTACCTGATGCAAAATCGCCTTTTTCCAAAAGTGCTACTTTCATTCCTCTTGAGGATGCATCTAAAGCTATTCCGGCACCTGTAATTCCACCTCCAATTATAACTAAATCAAAAGTTTCCTTTTGGAGTTTCAGATTAATTTTTACCCTGTCTAAAGCAGAAAATTTATTCATTGTCCCAATTCATTGTCCGTTTTACTGCCTTCTTCCAACCAGTATATAATTTGTTTATTTTTTCTTTTCCCATTGAAGGAATAAATTTTTTGTCGATTCTTTTATTGGTGAGGATATCAGATTGCTGCCACAGGCCTATACCAATTCCGGCAAGATAAGCAGCACCCAGTGCGGTGGATTCTATATTAAGGGGGCGTTCAATCACAGTATTTAATATATCAGATTGAAATTGCATTAGTGTATTATTGGCACAGGCACCTCCGTCAACTTTTAGGGTGGCAAGTTTTGTATTACTGTCTTGCTCCATGGCGGTAATAAGGTCTTTTGTTTGATATGCCAACGATTCCAACGTAGCTTTTACCAAATGATTTTTGCCGGTATCTCTAGTTAGGCCAAAAATAGCACCACGGGCGTACATATCCCAATATGGAGCTCCTAGACCTGCAAATGCCGGTACTACGTATACAGGGTTGTCATCCTTAACTTTGTTAGCTAATAGCTCAGTTTCTTGGACAGATTTAATAATCTCTAAACCATCTCTTAACCATTGAACGGCAGCTCCGGCAACAAAAACACTTCCCTCTAAAGCATAGTGTATTTTATTGCCAATACCCCATGCAATAGTTGTAAGTAACCCGTTGTTGGATAGTTGCATTTTTTCTCCGGTATTCATCAATAAAAAACAACCGGTGCCATAAGTATTCTTTGCTTCACCTTTATTGAAACATGCCTGTCCAAACAAAGCAGCTTGCTGATCACCAGCAATACCTGTAATGGGAATTGATTGAAAAGTACCAAAGTTAAAACTTGAGGGCTTAACTTGTGGTAATATACTTTTAGGAATATCTAACTCAGATAATAATTTTTCATCCCATTGTAATGTTTTGATATTAAAAAGCAACGTTCTGGAAGCATTAGAATAATCTGTTGCATGGACTTTCCTTTCAGTGAGGTTCCATAGTAACCATGTATCTATAGTGCCAAAAAGTAGCTCACCATTTTCAGCTTTTTTTCGGGCATCTTTAACAGTATCGAGTATCCATTTGATTTTAGTTCCTGAAAAGTAGGAATCAATAACTAAGCCTGTATTTTTATGTACATAATCGCTAAGACCTTTATCTTTCAATTCTTCACAAATTGTACTGGTTCTTGTATCTTGCCAAACAATGGCATTATAAATAGGTTTTCCTGTTGATTTTTCCCAAATAACAGTTGTTTCCCGTTGATTAGTGATGCCAATAGCAGCAATTTCTGAAGAGTTAATATTATTGTTTTTGATTAGATTATTGAAAGTTGTCAATTGAGATTCTAAGATTTCAATAGGATTATGCTCAACCCAACCGGGTTTTGGAAAAATTTGCTCAAATTCTTGTTGCTCAATGGCAATCTGATAACCTTTTTCATTATATAAAACGGAACGAGAACTTGTGGTGCCTTGATCTAAAGCGATGATATATTTTTTCATAGCATTTCATTTTTCTTTTTTAAACCTTTAAAGATAGCCATGATCAATATAATTGCCACTATAGCTAATACAATCCAGTATTTAAGTAGCATTTCATTTTGATAAAGCATTTTATAAGCAGCACTTCCCAAAAAGCTACCTAAAATAGGTCCTAAAATTGGTATTGGAGCGTAAGCCCAATCTGAATCTCCTTTCCCTTTTATAGGAAGTAAAAAATGTGCCAATCTGGGACCAAAATCACGAGCTGGATTAATGGCGTATCCTGTAGTGCCTCCTAAACTTGCCCCGATCAATAAGACCAATCCGCCTACAACTAAGGGATTTAGGCCTTCAGTAAATTTTTGCGTACCAATAAAATGCAGGCTGAATATTAATACAGCAGTTGCTATCATTTCACTTACAAAATTATGTATGTATGATCGTATGGCAGGGGCGGTACAAAAAACAGCACGTTTTGCTTCGGCATCTTTAGTTTTTTCCCAATGAGGTAGGTAAAATATCCAAACAAAAACAGCTCCAAATAAAGCGCCTAATATTTGTACAATAATGTACCCGGGTACTTTACTCCAAGGGAAATCTCCTGCAAAAGCAAATCCTAATGAAACAGCCGGATTGATATGTGCACCACTAATGCTACCCACGGCATAAATAGCAAAAGTTACTGCTAACCCCCAAGTTAAAGTAATTGTATTCCAACCGGCATTTTCGGCTTTTGAGTTTTTTAAAAGGACTCCGGCAACCACACCGCCACCAATAAGTATTAATAAAAAAGTTCCTAGAAATTCGGCTAAGTAAACTGACATAAAGTTTAGATTGTTAGTTGATTATGCCAATTTACAATTAATTATTTATAAAAATCAGTTGTAGAGTTTATGTCTAGTCATCTAGATCTTTTCTTTTCTTCATTCTAAAGTATAGAACGTAGGCTATAATAATGAGAACTACAAGAGGTAGGTAAGTACCAATAAAAATACCTATTTCATAACTTTTGTCAGGGGCATTTTCAATTTTCTCTTTGATTACATCTGCATTATTTGCTTGTAAAGCTAACCATAGAAATTGTTTCATCTTTTTAGTTTTTGTAGAGCCTCTTTGGTGAAATCAGATAGTGCTAATGTACCACTTATTTCTGCCCTTTCAAGTAATAATTCATCCCAATGATCAGTACCTTCCCAAAAAGCTTTTTTCATTTCTTGTAAAGCATCCGGGTTGTAAGTTGAAAGCTTTTGCGTAAGCAAATGAACATATTCATCCATTTCTCTGTTGTTTTCAAAAACTCTGGAAAACAATCCTTTATCTTTTGCCCAGTACGCTGTATGCCAATCGGTTGCGTCTAAGGTTAATTTGCTTGTTGCGGCAAGGCCTATTTTTCTTTTAACAGCAGGCTCAATTACAAATGGGCCGATGCCTATAGTTAGTTCTGAGAGTTTAATGTCAGCTTTTTCAGTCGCAAAACAATAATCTGTAGCAGCAATAATACCAACGCCACCACCGACAGCTCTGCCTTGAACTCTGCCTAGAATCAGTTTAGGGCATTTTCGCATGGCATTGATAAGGTTTGCAAAACCTGAAAAGAATTTTTTACCTTCTTCAAGGTTTGAGATAGCTAGCAATTCATCAAAAGAAGCTCCGGCACAAAATGCTTTATCTCCTTCACTTTGTAAAATAATTACGGAAACATTATCATCCTTACCAACTCTTTCAATATTTTCAATAAGTCTGTTAAGTAAGGCAGAAGGAAATGAATTGCTTGCCGGATGTGAGAAAGTAATAGTAGCAATTCTATCCTTAATACTTGTTATTACAGAGCCCTCATTCATTTTGTTATTCTTCTAGTGATGCTCCGTTAACGGCAACTTCTCGGTCAATTTTTCTAACTAAACCTTGTAATACTTTACCTGGCCCTACTTCGGTAAATTCTGTAGCACCATCTTTGATCATTTGCTGAACTGATTGAGTCCATCTTACAGGTGCAGTTAATTGAGAGATAAGGTTCTTCTTAATTTCATCGGCATTGTTTACAGCACTAGCCGTTACATTTTGATAAATTGGGCATAAAGGTTTACTGAAAATAGTATTTTCTATGGCAGCTGCTAATTCTTCTCTGGCAGGTTCCATAAGTGGAGAGTGGAAAGCACCTCCAACAGGCAATACAAGAGCTCTTTTGGCTCCGGCATTTAGTAAATTTTCGCAGGCTTTGTTTATAGCCTCGATTTCTCCGGAAATTACCAATTGCCCGGGGCAGTTATAGTTAGCAGCTACTACGATTCCATTAGTTGAAGCACAAATTTTTTCTACTACTTCATCTTCTAACCCTAAAACGGCAGCCATGGTGGAAGGTTGTAATTCGCAGGCTTTTTGCATAGCCATAGCTCTTTGTGATACCAATTTTAATCCATCTTCAAAAGATAATACGTTGTTGGCAACAAGTGCAGAGAATTCTCCCAAAGAATGCCCTGCAACCATCTCGGGTTTGAATTTATCTCCTAATACTTTTGCCAAAATAGCTGAATGTAGGAAAATAGCAGGTTGTGTTACTTTAGTTTGCTTTAAAGCTTCATCTGTGCCTTCAAACATAATATCAGTAATTGAAAAGCCTAAGATTTCATTAGCGCTTTCAAAAAGCTGCTGAGCTATATTTGATTTTTCATAGAGGTCTAATCCCATTCCTGAAAACTGGGCTCCTTGACCGGGGAATATATATGCGTGCATATAAACTGTTTTAAGTTGATGCACAAAAATAGAAAATTTGAATCTAACATTTATTTTATACTTTAGTAACTTGTCAACTACTATGGATTTTAGGTTAAAGAAAAAAGCATATCAGATCTATTTGGTACTGGCCACGTTGTTTATTACTTCGCTGGTAGTTTCAAACCTTATCTTTCAAAAATTCTTTTCGTGGAATTTTTTTGGTGTGTACACTTTTGAAATTTCTGTGGGGATTTTGCCGTATCCTATTACTTTTTTAGTGACTGATTTGATCTCAGAAATATATGGAAAGAAAAAAGCCAATCAGGTAGTAACAGCGGGTATTTTTGCTTCTTTCTTTTCGTTGCTCATTATTTATGTGTCGGATGTTGTTCCGGCTACACCGTGGTCTCCGGTTGATGACTCATTGTTTACTAAAGTGTTCGGATTTTCTGTAATTGCCGTATTTTCATCGATGATAGCCTATTTATTAGCACAATTTGTTGATATACGCATTTATCATTTCTGGAAAAAAATGACTGATGGGAACCATTTATGGCTGCGCAACAATTTTTCAACTATAACATCGCAGTTCTTAGATACTTTTTCGGTGTTATTCTTATTGTGTTCTTTTAATGTAATTGAATGGAGTTTGTTTGGAAAACTGCTTTTAAATGGTTTTTTATTTAAGGTGTTAGTAGCACTTTTAGATACGCCTGTATTGTATGTTGCAGTCTATTATTTTAGGATGGTATTTAATTTAGAAAAAGGGGAAGAAATAAACCTAGATAGTTAAGCATATCCATTTTTAAAAGCAAAAATTACCAAACCAATTCTGTTTTTAACATCCAGTTTTTTAAAGAGTTGTTCTCTATAGCCATCAATAGTTTTGGGGCTTAAATTCATTCTATCGGCAATTTCCTTATAGGTCATTTCGGTACATACCAACTTTAAGAATTCCATTTCTCGTTCGGCTAACTCAATATGGTCTTTTCTCTTAGAATTCGGATCAACATGAAGGGAATTTACCAAAGTATCTGATACCTTCTTTGTGTGGTAAAACCCTCCTTTTAAAACCCCTTCTAGGGCTTCCAGCAATATGTCAGGATGAATATCTTTCAACAAATAACCTCTAGCACCATTACGGATCATTTTTAGAATGGAATTTTCATCATCATCCATAGAAAGTGCCAATATTTTTATATCTGGATAATTTTTGCTTAAGAACGATGTTGTTTCAGCACCATCCATAATAGGCATGTTTACATCCATCAAAACTATTTCGGGAACTGAATTAGAGTTTTTAAGTTCGTTGATGAGGTTTTTTCCATGCGATGCTTGTATAGTTACCTCAAAACCCTCAAATGTATTGATGAGACTTTTAAGTGATTGTGCAAAAAGCACATGATCATCTACTATGGCAACGGAAGTTTTATTCATCTTTTTGGTAAAGGATACCTCAAAGTTAAAGAAACTCCTTTTTCTTTATCAGATTTTAGCTGAAAATCTGTATAAATTAATTTTGCACGGCTCTTCATATTTAATAATCCTGAGCCTTTTTCAATTTCTGATTCGTTGAAGCCTACACCAAAATCACGGGCATTTATCAGTAAAGTATCCGATGTAAAATCTAGCGTTACTTCTAACTTGTCGGTTTTGGAGTGTTTTACGGAATTAGACAAAAACTCCTGCAAAATCCTGAAAAGAATGATTTCATCTTTTTGATTGATTGCTATAGGTTCTCCAAAAACCTTTAATGTGGCATTTATAAAATTTAAGCGGTTGAACCTGTCAATCTCTAATTGAATAGCGTCTAGTAAACCGATATTCTTAACTACTTCGGGATTAAGCAATTTAGACATGGTTCTGATTTCTTGTAAACTTTTTGAAATGATCTCTCCGGTTTCGTTTACTATATTTTTTTGCTTATCGTCTAAAGTAGGTTG
>JAGQYU010000268.1:948-2259 GCA_020435885.1 Flavobacteriaceae bacterium | reverse complement strand
GCCATGGTAGGTACATTCATACTAATTAAAATATAGTTAGAGTTATTTAATTTCTTTTTTATTTATCATGGTCATGACCATCGTCAAAAACCTGAATGGTAACTTCCTTTTCGATAAGATCAGTAAACTTACCTCTATATCGAGTTGCTTTTACCAAATGATTATCTATCCAATGGTAATTGCCTCCTCTGGGTTTACCCATCACCATACTATGGTACTTAAAACCATGTTTTTTTAACCAAGCCTCAGTCACTTCTCTGTGGTCTTCTGTACGAGAAGTAAAAAAACATATAACGTGGCCTTCATCATACCATCTATTCAATGTAACTAATGCATCAGGATATACAGCCGCTGTAGCCATACGCTCAGGTTCTTCATTTGGTATATCATCACAGATAGTTCCGTCAATGTCTATCAGATAATTTTTAATTCCTTCAGGCAACACAGGGCTTACATGTAAGCCTGCCTCAACCTTATCATGCAGCATCTTTTCTACATCTTCCTTTTTCATTCGTAATAATTAGTTTTAATTCCTATTTCTGTTTCTGTTTATTCATCTTTCCAGTTCAATCGATCCATCTGATTGTACTGCCACGGTGCACCATTGTTCTCAATATTGGTCATCATAATATTCAACTCTTGTGGTGCTGCTGATTTTTCCATCACCAAAAATCTTCGCATATCAACAATAATTGATAATGGATCAATATTTACAGGGCACTCTTCCACACATGCATTGCAACTGGTACATGCCCATATTTCTTCTTGGGTAATGGTATCAAGCAAACTTTTACCGTCTGCCACAAAAGTACCATTTTTATCGATATTTTTACCTACTTCTTCAATTCTGTCACGGGTTTTCATCATAATAGCTCTTGGCGATAATTCTTTGCCTGTTTGATTTGCCGGGCAAACCGACGAGCATCTTCCACATTCCGTACAGGTATACGCATTTAATAATTGCACCCAAGTAAGGTCTGTAACATCCTCAACACCAAACTTTTCTGCCGCTTCATTTGAATCAGGCTCAGCCGGAGCAGCAAAAGGATCAACATTAGGGTCTAACATCATTTTAACTTCTTTTGTTACTGATACCAGATTGTTGAATTTGCCTTTTGGCGAAAGATTTGCATAAAATGTATTGGGAAAAGCCAATAAAATATGCAAATGTTTTGAGTAATACAGATAATTCAAAAAGATCAAAATACCAATAATGTGCAACCACCAAGCAGCTCTTTCTATTATATGTAGTGTTTCAGCCTCGAAACCAGTAAACAACGGAGCTATAAAACCACTAATGACATTGCCTGT
>JAGQYU010000268.1:0-883 GCA_020435885.1 Flavobacteriaceae bacterium | reverse complement strand
AGCACCATCTCAAAATAAAGGATATTCAGAGCATCATTTTTAGGAAAACCTTTCATTTCTTTATTCCAGAATCTTGGTATGCGAAGAACCATCCTTCTGATCCAAAAAACAATAACAGATAGTAATACTAAAAAGCCTAACACTTCAAAAGCACCAATTAAAAAACTATAAACAGGACCTAAAAAACTAAAAATTCTGTGGGTTCCGAAAAGACCATCGATTATAATTTCAAGTACTTCTATGTTAATGATGATAAATCCGGCGTAGACCAAAATATGCAAAATACCCGCCACTGGTCTTCGTACCATTTTAGATTGCCCTAAAGCAACACGCATCATGTTTTTCCACCGTTCTGAAGGATTATCTGACCTATCTACCGACCTACCCAACTTTATATTGCGAATCAGTTTTTTTACATTTTTCGTAAAGAAAACGATAGCAGACACTAATACTAAAGCAAAAAGTATGTTGGGTATGTATTGCATTTGTAATTTATTTAGTTATAAGAAGCTGAAAAACAGTTATATAGACAGCCTATTCCAGCCAATGACTATGCAATAAAACTACTACTTTAAATGTTTTTTGTAAAACGGAAAAAGAATTAGTTATTAACTATTTATCAATAATTGTAAATACTATTGGTTTGAAGAGGTTTCTTCTTCAGTTTCCTGAGGAGAATAAGGCTTAGGTTTTTTACCAAACAGTGAGAAGTGAACAAAGCGTTTTGGGTTTAGCTTCATTTCTCGTAATAACTCCTCCATTTCTTTAGTAGCACCTTCTAAATTATCATATAACCCTTCGTCTTTCAACAATTTCCCTAAAGAGCCTTCTCCTTTGTCAATAGTTGTTAAGATACCATTAAAGCCAGCAAGAGTACTTTCCA
>JAGQYU010000267.1 GCA_020435885.1 Flavobacteriaceae bacterium | reverse complement strand
TGTAATAATTCTTCCGAAGTTTTGCCTGGATAGGCAATTTTATCACAAAGTTCCAATTGTTGTTCATTGGTGCAATTCATAAAATCGTTACCATAATTTTTGTTACAGTAATTATCTAGCCACATTAACCCACCTCTGATAGGCGTTTGTTGGTATGGCATATCTTTGGCAATAAATTCAATGAATTCAGGCACACCTGCATCAGTTGCTGAACCATGAGTATCATTTTTTGGTAAAATAATATCACAAAGCACAGCTATGGTTGCTAGTTCATGTTCATTAAAAAACGTTTCTGATAGTAGTTTTTTATCTCTTTCCTTCTCCTTTTCTGTTCTTCCATATAAGGGTTGATCTGTTTCAGGTACGGCTACTTCTTTTGTTGCTGAACCGTCTGGAGCACATCCGTTTAAAGCAATTCCGGCAGCAACCGATCCCAATAATAATGATTTTATAGTTTCTCTACGGTTCATCTCTTACAGGTTTTGTTTTTTTAATTGATCAATTATATACTCTGATGTTCTCCACGATAGTGCTAAAATTGTCCATGTAGGATTTTTATCAGCCTGTGATACAAACGGACCACCATCTACTACAAACACATTATCAACATCATGTAACTGCATGTATTTATTAGTTACAGATCGTTTTGGGTCGTTGCCCATACGTGTAGTACCCACTTCGTGGATAATTCTTCCGGGGGCTTCCAAACCGTAATCTTTATCAGCGCCGGGCTTACTACCTAGTACTTTGGCACCCATGGCATCAAAAACCTCCTCAAAGGTTTCATGCATATGCTTTGCTTGTTTCCTTTCATGTTCTGACCAAGTATAATTGAAACGCAATACAGGGATACCCCATTCATCAACAGTATTAGGGTCTATTTCGCAATAATTATCTTCACGGGCAATACATTCTCCTCTACCCGAGATACCCATCACAGAACCATAATATTTTTTAACATCTCCTCTCAGTTTATTTCCATACCCTCCTATTTCTTCACCAAAAAACTTATTCAAATCATTTGGATTAAACCCGAAACCATACGAAGGCATACCCATACCTCCCCAAACTTCTATGTGATAACCTCTTGGAAAATCCAGTTTTTTATTATCCAACCACCAAGGAGTATAAACATGCATACCTCCTACACCATCTTCGTTATAAATTTTTCTATTCATCAGATCAGGTACAAAAGCTGCTCGGCTAGCTCCGGTAGAATCATGCAGATATTTACCAATCAATCCGCTACTGTTTCCTAATCCATTTTTATGAAACTTACTTTTTGAGTTCAGTAAGATCCTTGCTGAACTACATGCCGAAGCTGCCAACACAACCACTTTGGCATTCAATTGGTATTCTTTTCTGTCTTCTTTATTGATGTAAATAACACCTTTAGCCTTGCCAGAATCGTCAGTTACCACTTCCCTAACCATAGCATCGGTAAACAATGAAATTTTACCGCCATTTTTTTGTGCAGGAAATATCAGACAAGTACCCGCAGAAAAATCGGCATATACACTACAAGCTCTGTTACATTGACTGCAATAAAAACAAACACCTCTACCATTGTTCATCTTTTTAGTGATGATAGACAACCTTGCCGGAATTACAGGAACATTAGCTTTTCTAGCTCCTTTTATATAATATAGCTCATGTAGTCTAGGTTTTGGAGCAGGTAAGAAGAATCCGTCCGGTTCGTTAGGTATATTCTCTCTACTTCCAAAAACACCGATTAGTTTATCAACTTTATCGTAATATGGTTTTACATCATCATAAGAGATAGGCCAATCATCGCCTAAACCATCAATACTTTTTCGCATAAAATCTTTAGGCCCAAAACGCAATGAAATACGCCCCCAGTGGTTGGTTCTACCTCCCAGCATTCTAGACCTGAACCAATCGAATTTGGTTCCTTCAACCTTAGTATAAGGCTCTCCTTCAATCTCCCACCCTCCATAAGCACTGTCAAAATCACCAAAGGGACGGGTGCTTCCGGCACCTCTTCTTGGCGATTCCCAAGGCCATTTTAGTTGTGTTCTGTATTCATCTTTTGCAGGATCAAAATATGGCCCGGCTTCTAAAACTGCTACATTTAGTCCTGCTTCAGACAGTACTTTGGTAGCCATTCCGCCTCCAGCCCCTGAGCCTACAATTATCACATCAAAATTTTGTGGAGATTGTTTAAGGTTCATGGATTAAGTTAATTAAAATTTATATTTCATAAATATATAAAAAACTATTCATTTTTATAATATGATTATATGTAGTAATATTGCTTTATAATAAAATTGGTATGAATTACATTCTTTTTGATGGTACAGTCAGAAATGCTCTGTTGCCATTTACCTATACAAGGCCTGTTGCTGACATTCGTGTTGGTATTCTTACCATACGTGAAAAATGGGAGAAATACTTAGGCTACACAACCTCTACCATTACTGAGGAATATTTAGAAGAAAAGTACCCTATGGTAGAATTGGATATGAATGTTATGATCAACGCTTCTTTTCTACCTAATGAAGTACTTGTTGAAATGGTTAAAAACCTTCAAGAGAATGAAGCTATTTTTTATGGCGATGAAGTGGTAGCTTTCTTTACAACCAATACACAAGAAGAAGTAGATTTTGATACTTATAAAGCAATTGTTTATGATGATGAAATTGTACAAATAAAAAATACTTGGGATATTTTTTTATTGAACCACAAAATTATTAAATATGATTTTGAGCTTTTAACGTTTGATAGAACCTCTCAACCAATTCCTAATACTGTTAATTGCATAGCTAAAGAGAATATTTTTTTGGAGGAAGGCGTAGATATTACTTTTGCTACACTAAATGCTTCTGAAGGTCCTATTTACATCGGAAAAGATACAACTATTATGGAAGGTGCTTTAATTAGAGGCCCTTTTGCATTATGCGAAGGTTCAACTGTAAAGATGGGATCTAAAATATATACAGGAACAACTGTCGGTCCTTACTGTAAAGTTGGCGGTGAAATTACAAATGCAGTAATTTTTGGTTACTCCAACAAAGGGCATGAAGGGTATCTAGGCAATTCTGTAATTGGCGAGTGGTGTAATATTGGTGCAGATACTAATACTTCTAACTTGAAGAATAATTATGCCAAAGTAAAACTATGGAGTTATGAAACCGAACATTTTGAAAATACCAATTTGCAATTTTGTGGTTTGATGATGGGAGATCATTCTAAATGCGCCATCAATACTATGTTTAACACTGGCACCACAGTTGGTGTAAGTGCTAATATATTTGGTAGTAATTTCCCGAGGAATTTTATTCCTTCTTTTGCATGGGGAGGTTCTGCCGGTTTTGCAACTTTTAAAATGGACAAAGTAAATGAAGTGGTTGAAGCCGTTATGCAGCGTAGAAATATAGAATATGATGAAAAAGAAAAAAGGATATTAGAACATGTCTTTGAACTAACCAAAAAGTATAGAAACTTCTAAAAACATAAAAACCACTCTTTAAAGGGGTGGTTTTTATGTTTTATTGCTCTAAGTTACAACTTCTGTTCTGCAATAACTTCAAACGGAAGCTCCGCAATAACTTCTCTGTGTAAACGGATAGATGCATTGTATTTTCCGGTTCTTTTTATCAAACCGCCTGCAATACTTATGTATCTCTTATCTAGTTCTATACCTTCTTTAGCGATAGCTTCGGCAACTTCAACATTACTTACAGATCCGAAAAGTTTATCTCCGGCACCTACTTTAGCAGCTATCTTAATTTCTAATGCTTTAATAGCATCAGCAGTTTTGTTAGCTTCTTTAATAATGTTTTCTTCTTTGTGAGATCGTTGCTTCAATGTTTCAGCCAATTGCTTTTTTGCAGAATCTGTAGCTAAAACAGCATATCCTTGAGGTATTAAAAAATTACGCCCGTAACCGTTTTTAACCATTACGATATCGTCTTGAAATCCTAAATTTGCTACGTCTTTCTTTAATATAAGTTCCATCGTCTCTACATTTTTTATTTTAACATATCACCTACATAAGGCATTAATGCCAAATGACGCGCTCTTTTAATTGCTTGTGCTACTTTACGTTGGTATTTCAACGAAGTTCCTGTTAATCTACGAGGTAAAATCTTACCTTGCTCATTAACTAAGTATAATAAGAAATCTGCATCTTTATAATCGATATACTTGATACCGTTCTTTTTAAAACGACAGTATTTCTCTTTCTTTTGTGTATCAATATCTAGTGGGGTCAGATATCTAACATCTGCTTTGCTTCCCCCTTTTGCTTGTTGTTCAATTGAAGACATACCTTACTTTTTTGCAGTTTTTAATTTTTCTTTTCTCTTTTCAGCCCATGCAGCAGCGTGCTTGTCTAACTTTACAGTTAAATAACGCATAATGCTATCGTCTCTTCTAAACTCCAGTTCAAAAGGAGCTACAACCTCACCGGCAGCTTTGAATTCAAATAAGTGATAAAAACCGGTCTTTTTGTTTTGGATTGGATAGGCCATTTTCTTTAAGCCCCAATCTTCTTTGTGGATCATTTCGGCACCTTTAGAAACCAAGTAGTCTTCAAACTTCTTTACTGTTTCCTTTACCTGAACATCAGATAAAACGGGATTCAAAATGAAAACAGTTTCGTAATGATTCATAAGTTTATATTTTACGTTTATTTTTGAGCGTGCAAATATACAATATTTTTTTTGTTAGAACATTATTAATAATGAATATTATACCAAATGAAAAAATTGCTTTTTTCTTAATATAAAAAGTCATTCTTTTGACAATATAATTAGGCATTTCAATGAAATCAAAATATAATATCGGAATATCTTGCATCGGCAGTGGAGTAGGACAATCAGTAATCGATTCTTGTAATTTATCAAAATTACCTATAAAGACCTTCGGCTTTGGAAATAATCCTTTTGCGTTTGGGCTATACAATTGCCATGAATACTACTACACACCTGATATTTATAGTAGTAATTATTTAGACGTAATATTTGATCTATGTAAAAAACATAAAATAGATCTTTGGATTCCAGGATTGGATGATGAGGCAAATTTAATAGCCAAAAACATTAAAATTTTTAACCAAAATAACATTCGTGTTGTTGTAGCGGGTAGCGAACTACTAGATTTATGTCGAGATAAAAAATTGATGAGTACCAAGCTCAACACTGTAAATAATATCTTTGTTAGAAGCTTCAATAAAGAAAATTTTCATGAAGCATATTCTAAAGGGGAAATTAAGCTGCCTGTGATATCAAAACCTAGAGACGGATTTGCATCTAGAGGTATCAAAATCATTGCCAGTGAAAATGATTTTAGAAAGATAAAGGATAATCATATTGTCCAAGAGTTGGCTGTGCCAAGTTCAACCTGTAAACAACGTGAATTTTTTGATCTTCAAATACAAAAAAATATAAATCCTCAAGTAGCCGAGATTTCCATCCAGATCGTTGCTAATAAAAATGGAGATATTATTGGTAAAATGATGTCCCACAATAAATTAAATAATGGCATCCCCATTGAAATTGTTCCTTATTACAACAATGATATTTGGTTAGAAGTTGAAAAAATAATTCCAACTCTGAAAACTCTAGGACTCAGAGGGCCTCTTAACTTACAAGGACGATTAACTGATGATGGCTTGAAGCTCTTTGAAATGAACGCTAGATTTACAGGAATTACAGGGTTAAGGGCTGTAATGGGATTTAACGAAGTTGAAGCTTGTATTGTTGATTGGCTTGATATACCTCAATATAAGAATAATCTACAAATCAATCCAAAGAAATTTGGAATAAGACAAACTCAGGATAAAACGGTATCGCTTGCATACAATTCAGAAGTTCTATCAATCTCTAAAACATTAAATAATCAAAACAACCTTCATACTCCTAAAAAAATATTTATAACTGGGGCAACAGGATATTTAGGAAGAAACCTAATAAGAACGTTGATAGAAAAAAATCAAAAACATTATAATGTTTGGGCTTATGTCCGCGATAAACAAAAAGCAAAAGAAATTTTCCCTTTAAACAGTGTTACACTTTTTGATCACGATGATTTTATTTCCGGAAATATCCCTTTTGGCCAGATTGATACCTTATTACATGCTGGTTTTGCTCGTTCCTATCGTTCTAATGAAGAAATTGCTAAAAGCATAGAATTTACTAATATTCTTTTCTTAAATGCAGTAAAACATCAAGTCCCCGAAATAATTAATATTTCATCACAAGGAGTTTATGGACAAACAAAAATACCATGGAAAGAAAATAATAATATAGCTCCTGAAACAATATATGCCACTGCTAAATATAGCACTGAAGTTCTATTGACAAATCTTTGCCAAATACATCCACATATACAATTTACCAATATCCGACTTGAAGCATTAAGTGGAGGTGCAGATGGTTTTGATGAAAATGACCTTTTTGCCAAGCTTATAAAGAAAACCCTACATTCTGAAAAAATCGATTTGTATGGTGGAAACCAAAAAATGGTTCGTATGGATATCCGTGATGCTGTAAGTGGCCTAATTTTATTGCTTTCAACTGATAGTAAAAATTGGAAACAAGTCTATAATTTAGGAAATGGAATAAATAAAAAATTGAAAGAAATATCTGAAATCATTGTAACCGTATCAAAAGATTATATTGAAAACGAGGTTTCGGAAATAAATATAATTGATAATAATAGAAAAATGGAATTTGGTATGGATGTAAATCAATTTAAAAATGATATGAACTGGAAAGCCGAATACAATATGGAAGATACTATTCGATCGATTTTTGATTACCTTGTTAAAAAATAACCACTTACTAAGACTTAACTATTTTTTTGTAATTATTAATACAAAAATCATCTGAATTTCATAATTTGTAAAAAATAATAAAATTTATGGAGATTCCGGAAATACCAAATCTTATTCATTGGGCAATTCCTTTTTTTATTCTAACACTCATTATAGAAATCATTGTAGATGCCCGTGAAAAGAATAATTCTTATGAAACAAAAGATGCCATTACTTCCATAACTATGGGGTTAGGCAATGTTTTCTTAGGGCTCATTAGTAAAGGATTAGTATTTGGCACATTTATTCTCATCTATGATAATTTCAGGTTATTTACCATCCCTTTTATATGGTGGGCATGGGTATTGATATTATTTGCCGAAGATTTTACCTACTATTGGTTTCACCGTACCAGCCACGAGAGTCGTTTTTTCTGGGCCAGCCATGTAGTGCACCACTCCTCTCAGCATTATAATTTGAGTACAGCACTACGCCAAACATGGACGGGTAGCTTTTTATCCTTTGTGTTTTGGTTATGGCTGCCATTATTGGGATTCCATCCCGTGATGATCTTAGCTCAAATGTCTATCAGCCTACTCTATCAATATTGGATACATACGGAATTGATCAAAAAAATGCCCGCTTGGTTTGAGGCTGTTTTTAATACACCTTCACACCATAGAGTACACCATGCTACCAATCCGCAGTATCTGGACAGGAACCATGCCGGTATCTTTATAATTTGGGATAGGCTTTTTGGTACTTTTGAGCCAGAAGTGGAAAAACCAATTTACGGACTCACCAAAAACATTGGTACATTTAACCCTTTATATGTAGCTTTCCATGAGTGGATTGCTATGTTTAAAGATGTATTTAATTCTAAAGCTAGTTTAAGAAAACGTTTCCTCTATTTTATAAAACCACCCGGATGGCGCCACGATGGCACTGGAATGTTGGCTGATGATTTGAGAAGGGAATGGGAAGAGCATAAATAGCTTTCTAGTATTGTTAAAATCTTTTGGCAACTTGGGTTGATATTTACAATCTAAAAGCCGAACCTGGCTTATCGGTCGCTAAAATAAATTATAACCACTTTCTTTTAGTCCAATATGTTCAAAACAATAGAGGATACACATAGAAACTATAAAAAATATAATACATGAGACTTACACTGATTATTTTATTGATTCTTATAAGCATTAAATCATTTTCACAAAATGATTATAAAATTCATATTAATGATACGATTTTAGAGATTTCTCTTGATAAAGAGTATAATATTACACTTGACAAAAAGGAAATACAATTTAAGATTGTTACTAAGGACACACTTATCTATGAGGATAATTTATTTAGTTTTAATTATTCCAAGGATTATAAAATATCTCCGATGACAATCGAAGAAGGAATAGAACAAATAATGTTAATGACAGCTGAAGGCTCTGGAATATTGATTCAGAAATACTCAACAATTAATCCGACTATGTTAAACGAGATGATGATATCTGAAGTAACCAAAGAAAGTTTGAATTATGGTTTCAAAATAGAACGAAACGACTATACAAGAAAATTAAAATCTGGACAAAAACTTGATGTTGATAAAGCTATTCTTACTTATAAAGATGAAACTAATATTTATGAAGTTGCTACAATTGGAAAAAAAGATGAGGGAATCCTAATTATGACAATGGTAATGGATGAAAAAATGAGTAAGCAAGGAAGAAAAATAATTGAGATGATGTGGAGTTCACTTATATACAAATAATTACTTTTTTGCAACATCAAATATAAAAAAGTATGGGATTGGGCTTTTATCAAACACTGATCTTCGTAATTGCATTTTCGGCGGCGGGCAAAAATGCTCTCCTATAATCGCGTCTTACCATATTTGAATACTGTTAAGCACAACTTTCACAATCATTCTTGTCCTTGCGAGGCTTTCTAAAAGCCATAGCAATCTGTTAGTTTAGCTTTCATTAGAAAGATTACTTCGTTACACTCGTAATGACAAAAGGCAGTGTTTTCTCATTCTAATCCTAAGAACTTTGAGCTAAATAAAATGTAACTCTTTTTCGCTAAACGCTGCAATTAATTGTATTTCAACTCAGATTGAAGAAAAAATGAAAAAAAATTACTAACTTTAAACAAAACCCATGTAACGATTCCTTTTACCAAATCATTACCAACAAATAAATAGTTATGGAAAATAATATTGATTATCTTAAAAATAAAGCATACAAAATAGCTCAAAAGTTTATAAAATCTGAATTTGATGAGCAAATAATTTGTGCAAAACTTGAAAAACAAGGCATTCCTATAGATCTTGCTAAAGAAGTAGCTCTTAATATAGTAATAGAGAGAAACAACTACAAAAAAGAAGAATTTGCTGATTATAAGAAAATAGGATTTATTATGATTGCTATATGGGTATTAGTATCAATCATAGCATACATCATTACCGGAAGAGTTTTTGATGCAATTGGAATTCTTTTTGTTGGCATTCCATCTACTATTTTAGTTCATTTAATAACTACAAATAAATAAATGTAGTTAATTCCTCCATTATTAAGGAAGGATAAAGGTGAGTGTTAATAACTATCCACATCTACATTAAAACGTACGGCCCTAAAATCTGCAATAGACTGAAAACTATTTTTAATTTTTTGAATAATAGCTTTCGATTGCTTCAGAGGCTTATCTTTCGGTAATTTTATCAGTAATGTTTTGATATGCTGATTTCGGATTCTCGATATTGCCGGACTTGTAGGACCTAATACCAACGTTCCGAATGAATTATAAAAAGACTTATACAACCATTCGGCAGCCGAATTCACTTTTATGTAGTCTTTATGTTTCAAGGTGATTTTAACCAAACGTGCCAATGGCGGATAGTTATGAGCATACCGTTCATCTAATTGTTCTTTGTACATGGTTACAAAATCATTGGTAGTAACTTGTTGCAAAATTTGATGATACGGATTATAGGTTTGGATAATTACCTTACCACGTTTTTTAGCACGCCCTGCCCTACCCGATACTTGTGTCAGTAATTGAAAACTCTTTTCATGTGCTCTAAAATCTGGGAAGTTGAGCATATTATCTGCATTCAACACACCAACTAATGATACATTGGCAAAATCCAATCCTTTAGAAAGCATTTGTGTACCTACCAAAATATCAATATCATGAGCTTTAAAAGCATCCAATATCTTCTGATAACCATATTTACCACGGGTGGTATCTAAGTCCATTCTGGCAGCTTTTGCATCAGGGAAAAATTCTTGTAACTCCAGTTCAATCTGTTCTGTACCAAAACCTTTGGTATCTAATGTAGGGCTGCCGCAAGCACCACATGTTTCAGGTAGGGGAATATGGTAGCCACAATAATGGCATCGCAATTCATTACTAAATTTATGATAGGTTAAACTCACATCACAATTAACACATTGTGGAGCCACACCACAAGCTTTGCATTCCACCACAGGAGAATATCCTCTACGATTTTGAAACAAAATGATCTGTTCTTTTTCTCGCAGCGCTTCCTCTATTAGCAAAAATAACCGTTCCGAAAAATGGCCTGTCATTCGCTTTTTTCTATAACCTTCTTTAATATCAACCAACTCAATTTCCGGCAACAAAATATCTTGATAACGGCGATTCAATTCTACCAATCCGTATTTCTGTTGGTTTACATTGTAGTAACTTTCTATGGAAGGCGTGGCACTGCCTAACAATACCTTAGCATTGTGTTGACTGGCCAATACTATGGCCGTATCGCGGGCATGATAGCGAGGCGCCGGATCGAACTGTTTATAGGAAGTTTCATGTTCTTCATCAACAATTACAAATCCTAATTCAGAAAATGGTAAAAACAAGGCCGAACGAGGGCCCAATATCAATTGTGCATTTTCAGAATTGTGCAAAACGTTATTCCAAACCTCTACACGTTCATTCAATGAATATTTTGAATGGAAAACGGCAATCTTATTGCCAAAATAGCGCTGTAACCGTTGAATAAGCTGTGTTGTCAATGCAATTTCAGGAACTAAATACAGCACTTGTTTGCCTTGTTGTAGCACTTCATCGATCAACTTTACGTAGATTTCTGTTTTGCCGCTAGATGTAATACCATGTAGCAAAACAACATCTTTAGTATTAAATTGATCTTTTATTGATTCAAACGCTTCTAATTGATAATCAGTAAGTTGCTTTAACCTGTCAGTTGCATCATCAAAAATAACCCTATCAGTTTGTATATGGTATTTTTCAAAGATATTCTTGTCTAGTAATGCTTTTATTACTGCATCCGAAACACCGCCGGCATCTTTTAACTGTTTTAACTTGATTGGTTTTTTAGTCTGCGCTTGCAATGAAAAATACGTAAGCACTGTATTATGTTGTTGTTTAGCTCTAGAAAGATCATTTAACAGTTCGTTCAGTTTTTCATCACTAGTATATTCTTCACTAAGCTTAATATAATCAACTAGTTTCGGTTTGTATTGCTCAATGATCTCTTCTTTAATAACAACTGCTTTTTTTTCTAACAGGTTATGAATTATGGGAAGGATACGTTTTTTATCGAGAATATCGCTAATCTTCTGTAAGGGCAATATTGATTGGTGTTCCAGCGCTTCTATAATTAGAAATTCATCATCAGAAAGATCATCAACGTCTACAAATTGTTGGTTTTTTAATACCTGAGTTTCACTTTCTAACAATAATGCCGATGGCAACGCCGAGCGCATCACTTCTCCAACAGAGCATAAATAATATTCGGCTATCCATTGCCAATGCTCCAATTGCTTTTGAGTGACAATCGACTCCTTATCCAAAATCTGAAAAATATCTTTAGCCTCATAAGCCGTTGGCGGTTGTTGATGTATTTCAGCTACCAAAGCCGTATATATCTTTGATTTTCCAAACTCTACTGCAACACGCATTCCCGGTTCTAAAAAAGAGGCTTCTGCTTCCGTTATTTGATACGTAAACAATCGCTGTAGCGGAATGGGCAATATGACATTTATGTAGTACAAACAGCTAAAATTTATACCGTAAAAATATTGAATCTAAATCAACCTATCTAATGTTTTTATTTTTTTGGCACGCTGTTTGTTTCTTATTGAGTAATAGTGCTAACCAATCACTAGTTAGTTATGAACTTAAAATTTACGATTATGAAAAGAACAGTCCTATTTTTAGTTGCGATACTTAGTTTAAGTATTCCTACTGCCGTTTTTGCTACAACTAAAAGTGATGTTAGCACCAATACGCGTTATTATGGCTATGGAGATAGCTTTACTTTTACTGAACATGGAATTACGTTTGCTGTATACCCAAATGGTGAGTTTGATTTTTATCTAAACCCACGTACCGGCATACATGCCAATGTTAATTTGGGCAATGTAAACATTAGTTACAACTCCGGTTACGATTATGATGCTTATGTACAATATGATGAATATGGTGCTATCATTCAAATAGAAGATATTCCTATCTACTATGATTATTATGGAAGAATCAACAGAGCCGGAAGTGTACGCATCTATTACAATAACAATAGAGTAGTAAGAGTTGGTGGTTTACATGTTTATTATGATAGATTTGGACATTATACACATTGTACAGGATATATCAACATCTATAACAGACATTATGTATATCATCCATACCACAACTATTTTGTAAGACCTTTTTATTACAATACTATTGTAAGCTACAAACCTTACAGAAAGTATTATAATCCTTACAGATACAGTTATAAAGATTATAGAAACGGCTATCGTAAAAATAACAATTACAGAACTAATAGAACTTTTAAAAGTATAGATTCTAGAATTAGAACTGCTGATACTAATAAAAATTATGATAGACGTTCTTCAAACCAACAAAATGCTACTACGAGTAGATCATCAAGAAATACTACGGTAAATAGGAATGCTACCGTGCAACGAAATACTGAGAGAGTTCAAAGAAATAGTTCTGCTACCAATACCAGAAGATTTGCTGAAAATAGTAACGGAAAAAATTCTTCGGTAGAAAAAAGAAATGTGGAAACAAGAAGAACACAAGTTGGTAATGTAAGAACAGACAAAACCATGCAAAGACCAACTTCTACTACTAAAATTGAAAGTAGAAAAGCTCCTCAAAGAAGTGTAAAAAGTAACTCTTCAATAAATAGAAGAAGTGAATCTCCTAGCAGCAAAAGAGGTATTGAAAAACAAAGTACTAATGGAAAAAGAAGAAGTTAATCATTTCTCCCTTAAAGAAAAAGCCTTACGATTTGTAAGGCTTTTTTATTTTATTGATCTTCAAAAATATCTTCAGGTTTGTGGAAACTTTTAAATTCTACCATGTAACCGTTAGGGTCTTTCACAAAAAAGGATGTATGCTCTCCTTTCTTTTCTTTAAGGAAAGTTATTTCATCAAAAACCTCAGCACCATTTGTATTTAATCTACTATATAGATCTTTTAAAACTTCATCACTAACTATAATTCCGTAATGGAAAGATGGCAATATCTTCCCTTCAAAACTATAGTTTAAATAGTAAAAATCAAATTTACCGGATTTAGTAAATGTAATTTGATTCCCGAAAAGGTTAACGTCTAACCAGTTGTTAGAATTTCTACCTAAAACAGCGCCAAGTTTATTGATATAGAAATCTTTAGTTTGCTCTACATCATAACAAGGCAATGATAAATGAAAAGGAGTACTGCTCATAAACTTTGAATTAAAGTTGTTCTAATTTTTCTAATCTGTAAATGATCATATCCTCATCATCCTCGTCTTCAACGATCTCGGTGTAGGTTATTATAAATTTTTGATTCTTAAAATTTACATCTCTAAGATTATACTGATCTAAAATTGATTTATTGATCTCTTCAAAAACAATAGCATCTTCATTCTCTAAAATAAAGGTATAATAACCGTTATCATAGCTGTAAAAAGTAGCCTTTTCCTTTTTAGTTTCTTTAAGGTCGTAATGTTTCATGGTACAAAAATTAAAGAAATCAGAAAAAATTAATTACTTATCGTAATCCTCCTCTTCGTCTTCATCAAAATCATCTCCGCCCATATCATCATCTGTATCGTCATTTTCAAAATCATCCATATCATCGTCATCTTCTTCTTCATCTATATCATCATCTATATCCATATCATCACCTCTTTTCCCTTTTTCGAATGATATCTCTTTTTCTTCTGGAATTCCATCATCTTCATCTTCATCTTCATCAACAAAACTCTCCATGCGTTGTTCTAACTTTACACTAACTTTTACCAAATAAATAGTGTCTTCTGTTCTAACCTCCACAGCTTCAACTATTTCTCCTGATGCATTTTTAAAAGTGATAATGTCAGAATCGTTATACCCGTCAGGATATTTTTCAATTAATAAATTCAGAATTTCTTCTGTTAGTTTTTTATAATCTACGATTATTCTTCTCATTTTTACATATTTAATAAGTAGGCAAATATTAATGGTGCAACAATTGTTGCATCGCTTTCAATTATAAATTTTGGAGTGTCTATATCTAACTTACCCCATGTAATTTTTTCATTAGGAACAGCACCGGAATAAGACCCGTAACTGGTGGTTGAATCTGATATTTGGCAGAAATAGCTCCAAAATGGCGTGTCTGTTCTTTCCATATCCTGATACAACATCGGAACTACACAAATAGGAAAATCTCCGGCAATACCACCACCTATTTGGAAGAAACCTATTCCTTTTTCGGAGTTATCCGTATACCAATCGGCCAAGAACGTCATATATTCTATTCCGGATTTCATAGTACTAGCTTTCAATTCACCTTTTAGTACATATGAAGCAAAAATATTCCCCATAGTGCTATCTTCCCATCCGGGAACTATAATTGGCAAATTCTTTTCGGCAGCAGCATACATCCATGAGTCTTTTAAATCAATTTCATAATACTCTTCCAACACACCGGAAAGCAACATTTTATACATAAATTCATGCGGAAAATAGCGTTCGCCTTTATCATCAGCATCTTTCCATATTTTGAAAATATGTTTTTGTAATCTTCTAAAAGCCTCTTCTTCCGGAATGCAAGTATCTGTAACTCTATTCAATCCTTTTTCGAGGAGTTCCCATTCTTCTTTTGGGGTAAGATCACGATAATTAGGCACTCTTTTGTAATGTGAATGAGCCACCAAATTCATAATATCCTCTTCCAAATTTGCACCAGTACAAGATATAATCTGAACTTTATCCTGACGGATGATTTCAGCAAATATTTTTCCAAGTTCGGCCGTACTCATAGCTCCAGCCAATGATACCAACATTTTAGCGCCGCTATTCAACTGATCTTCATAAGCCTTAGCCGCATCTACCAAAGCCGCAGCATTGAAATGCAGATAGTATTTTTCAATAAAATTGGAAATTGCTCCTTTATTCATAGTCTTCATCTTTAAACCCTGAAAGGTTATTTCTTAATGGTGATGGCGAATCTCCATCATCTTCATATTCACTAATGTCTAATTCAGCAAATTTATAGCT
>JAGQYU010000266.1 GCA_020435885.1 Flavobacteriaceae bacterium | reverse complement strand
GATAAAATTATAACCTAAAAGATTTCATTCATTCTTACTTTTTATTAATCGATTTTATCAATCAATAAAATCAAAAATTATATATAGAATAAGTAATATGAATGTAATGTAAATAAACCGCAAAGCCCATAGATTCCAATACTTTTGAACTTCCATAAAATCATCAACCGTATCATAAGCACTTTTAGGATAAGCTAGTCTGTTACCATAGACTCCCAAATAGATATAAACTATGAAGTTTACAAATGGAATAAAACATAAAACGGTATAAACAGGCAACTTATGAGCAATTGACCAGATAGGAGTTAAATAAAATGCTGCCCAATTCCATTTTTTTAATTTATTAGTATCTGTTTGAAAATTATTCATCTAAAAATATACACTAATAGACAAAAAAAAGAGAATAATTATAATTACAAGATTACTGCTCCCGAGTACTCGGGATCGTAATGATGTTCCTTTAAAAGATTAGTCTTTAACCTCTATCACTTCTTTTATTTGAGGTGCATATCTTTTTATGGTAGCCTCTACCCCATTCTTTAAGGTCATCTGATTAACGGCACAGCCTATACAAGCACCTTTAAGTTGTACTTTAACAACATCATCTTCAATAGACAGTAAAGAAATATCACCTCCATCCGCCTGTAAGAAAGGCCTGATCTCTGTCAGCGCTTCTTCAACTACCGTTTTTAATTTATCAGATTCCATGCTATTCTAAATTAAGAAGTACTGCAACCGGACATGGTTGTTATTTTTACTACTTCCGTTGGTGGAAGCTCTTCGTTTCTTTTTATTAATTGTGTAAGCATTTTTTTAGTGATATCTATAAATGCTTCTTCTAACGGCGTTTCTTCTTGCAACGCAACCGGATGGCCTACATCTCCTCCTTCTCTAATACTTTGTACCAATGGAACTTCGCCTAAAAAGGCTACATCTATATCTTCAGCCAAATTTTTAGCACCATCTTTGCCGAAAATGTAATACTTATTTTCTGGAAGTTCAGCAGGCGTAAAATAGCTCATATTTTCTACGATACCCAACACCGGCACTTGAATGTTCTCTTGTTGGAACATGGCCACACCGCGTTTTGCATCTGCCAACGCAATATTTTGAGGCGTACTTACAATTACAGCTCCCGTAAGTGGAATTGCCTGTACCATAGATAAATGGATGTCTCCTGTTCCCGGAGGCAAGTCTACTAACAGAAAATCAAGTTCACCCCAATCGGCATCAAAAATAAGCTGGTTCAATGCTTTATTCGCCATAGCGCCACGCCATATCACCGCTTGATTAGCATCTGTAAAAAAGCCTAATGATAATATTTTAATCCCATAACTTTCAACGGGCAACATTTTAGATCTACCATTCACGTTTGTAGCTAAAGGACGTGCATCAACCACATCAAACATGATAGGCATTGAAGGTCCATATACATCGGCATCTAAAATTCCAACTTTAAAACCCATTTTAGCCAGTGTAACCGCTAAATTGGCCGTTATGGTAGATTTACCTACACCACCCTTACCTGAAGCAACAGCAATGATATTTTGTACACCTTCTATCTTAGTACCTTGAATTTTTGTAGATGTTGCTACTTCTGCAACTTTAACTTTTACATTAACCTTTACATCTGCTTTTTCATAGACCTTATCATGAATTACTTTCATAATCTCTACTTCTATTTTCTTCTTAGCTTGTAAAGAAGGATTAGCAATGGTAACATCTACGATCACTTCTTTGCCAAAAGTAACTACGTTTGTTACAGAATTGCTTTCTACCAAACTTTTACCCTCTCCCGGGGCAGTTATGGTTTCTAATGCGGCGTATATATCTTGTTTATTAATTTTCATCTTTAATTATTCTAATTCTAAATTACAAAGATAGTGTAAAGAGTTAATAAATAAAAGTCCTTAACTGTAACAAATATTGCGTTGAATTTTAGTGTTATGTGCTTATTCTAACAAAAACGTTTCAGACATATCCCAATTGGCTCTAATGTCTAATACTGTAGGGTAATAGATCACTTTTTCTGGTTGTATCTTTTGCAGGAAGTTACCTGCATCCCGCTTTTTATTTTTATTATCATCATAAATAACTCTTACCAGATACTTTGTTGGAGGTAAGTTTGTAAAATTATACTCTTGTTGCTCAGTAGCGTAGACTTCCTCAATCAATTCACCTTTTTCGGTAATTAGCTGAACAATAATAGGATAACTTTTTACATTTTGAAGTGTCAAATATAAGTTACCGTAATCAGTTGGTTTTTTTGTTGTAAAATTGAAATTTAACGTATCCTTATTAGCGTTTCCCAAAAAATCCGTAACAGCATCAGGATAGAGTGTAAGGTTATATTTATCATTATATTTTTTGTCAAAATCTATTTCAACAAAAGCTTCTGTCTTTTCTTTTTTCAACTGATATGAATAAGGCACTTTCAATGTGTCTTTATCAACAAAATAGACTTTAGAAGTGTCTATGCTTTGCAGCGGAATATTACCTGCTATTTTAATATGATCTCTCAAATTCAACACACCTTTGGCATTTATAGAAATCTGCAAAGAATCAATCTCTTTGCTTCTTAACATCACCTTAGCCGTATCAATAACATTTCCTGTTTTAACCCTAAAAAGCAGCGAATCTGCTACGCTTCCTTTAAACCAAACATTGGCAGTATCTTTGGTTTTTTCAAACAATGTAATTGATTCGAAATCATCCGGTCCGAATAGTGGTTCTATCTTTATGCTATCTATCTCTCCTTCATATCCTATAAGCATTTTATTCTTTTTAGCTTCTGCAACTCTTTGCAGTTTAAAAGGTAACGTTTCTTCAAAAAGATTTAATGTATAACTTGTATCTTTTGGTACGGAAATAACTTCTTTTACAAACCCAATTTTATCATTCTTTGGGTTGAACAAGTAATTTTTTGCAACATCTTTTAACCCTACCAATAGATATTTCCCTTCTTTAATATTGGTAATTTCCCAAGCAGTGGTATCTAATGTATTGGCTACATACAGAGGTTTTTCTTTATAAATGATAGAATCTGTAAACTCTTTGTTAAACTCATACAGCATTACTGTAATATTTTTATCAGCTTCTCTTTCAAAAGCATCTTTAACCGTTCCGTTCACCTTGAGTGAATCAATAATATCTCCGGTAGAGAAAACATATTTGAAATTATGGAGAATATTTCCTTCGGTATTATCAATTACACTTTCGCCAAAATTAAAAGTGTAGGTAGTATTACTCTTCAACGTATCTAAAATTTTGATAGAAATATATTTACTGGGAGTTCCTTGCGGAACAATAATTGGCTGATATTTTAATGGTGGCGAAACCACTAGTTGCGTTTGTAAATCCTTCAGTTTAATATATTCATCAAAATATATTTTGATCTCTTTTTCTCTAAAGTTTGTTGTAAAATGAGGTGGTTTAGCTGTAACCATTATAGGTGCATCTTCATCCTTTGGGCCACCTTCGGGGCGGCCTCTTTTGGCACATTCGGCTAAAAAAACTATCGACAGAATAAAAAGTAAAACTCGTATAAAAAAGCGATCTTTCATCAATACATTTTGATGCAAATTAACGATAAATTTTATTGTTATAATTAATTATTCGGTAAAGGCCATAGTTGCTATACTAATTTTAACATTTTTGGATTTTAGTAATTCCAAAGCACAAGCTTCTAAAGTGGCACCTGTGGTTAATACATCATCAATTAAAAGGATGTGCTTGCTGTCAAAAACACTTCTGTTTGTTACATCAAATATTTCAATTACGTTTTTCCATCGTTCAAAACGGTTCTTTTTAGTTTG
>JAGQYU010000038.1 GCA_020435885.1 Flavobacteriaceae bacterium | reverse complement strand
TAAAAGAAGTATCAGGAAAATCAACTAGTCAATTAATTAATGAAATTGTAGTTATGGAGGCTAAAATTATGTTAGACAACCCTAAGTTAACAATATCTCAAATAGCTCAAGAATTACAATTTAGTAATCAGTCCTTTTTTGGTAAATTTTTTAAAAAAAATACTGGAATCTCACCATCAAATTATAGGAAAATTTGATCTGATTAAGTAGATTTTTTTTTATAATTAAGAGTGTCAAAAGAATGCTTTTGACCAAAAAAATATCGTTTAGTATTGTTTAAAACTAAAAAATGATTGATTTAGATCAGTTTTAGCTTTATTTAGACCTGTTGTAAATTAGAGTTTGAATATACTTTTGTACTGTATTTTAAACATTACAAATGATGTCAAACAAACAATTACTTTATTTAATTACGTTATTCCCTTTTTTTCTGAATTGTAATAAATCAAATGTATCTAACGGAGAAAATAGTGACAATTCTATTATTCAAACAAAAGTAGAAGTTGTAAAGATAAATCAAACAGCAATAGGAGAAATATTGTCTTATAATGGTTCAATTGAACCAAAAGTTTCTGTTCCTATTAGTTTTCTACTGCCAGGTACCGTTAGCCATATTTATGTACAAGAAGGTGATTGGGTAAAAGAAGGGCAAATACTTGCAAAAATAGATGATATATCTCAGCAAAATGCATACAATGGAACACTGGCTGCCTTAAATCAAGCTCAGGATGCTTATAACCGATTGAAATCTGTTTATGATAAAGGAAGTCTACCTGAAATACAAATGCAAGAAATAACTTCAAAATTTGAACAAGCAAAATCAGCTAATAAAATTGCCTATCAAAATTTACTTAACTGTACCTTAAAAGCGCCAAGCTCGGGATTTATTGGCTCAAGAGAAGTTGAAGCAGGATCAACTTCAATACCTGGAAATCCTGTTTTTACTTTGGTTTCATTAAATGAGGTATATGTGAAAATTGCAGTTCCTGAAAATGAAATTAATCAATTAAAAAAAGATCAAGAAGCAACAGTTGTTATACCTGCCATTGGCAATCAGGAAATTTTAGGACAAATAGAGAAAATAGGTGTAGTTGCTAATATGCTAGCCAAAACATACGAGGTAAAAATCCTTTTAAAAAATCCCAACTTAATTATAAAATCAGGAATGGCATGTGATGTTACCATAAAAGCAAATCCTAATAACGATAAAATTACAATTCCTTACCGCTCTGTTATAAAAGAAGAAGATGGAAGAACCTATGTTTTTAAAGTATCAAAAGACAAAACAGTATCCAAAACCTACGTGCAATTGGGGTCATTTGTTAATAATAACATAGAGATTTTATCAGGTTTAACTACAGGTGATATAATAATAACAGAAGGGCATCACAAACTTTCTGAAAATGATTTGGTAATATTTTAATCCAGAGTCGATTACAACAATTATTTATGAAAAAAATAAATTTTATAGAGGCAGCTATGAAACATTACCAAATTGTATTGGTTATAGTGGCTGTTATGATGCTTTTAGGGATTTTTGGATTGAAAAATATGCCTCGTAGAGAATTTCCTGAATTTACAGTAAGACAAGGAGTAGTTGTTGGGGTATTTCCGGGTTCAACATCGCTTCAGGTTGAAGAACAATTAACTACAGTAGTAGAAGATTATATTTTTGGATATGAAGAGGTTAATAAATTAAAGACCTACTCATATTCCAAAGAAGGACAAATGATTATTTATGTTGAGCTTAATAATAATGTTAGAAACGCCGATAAATTTTGGTCAAAATTAAGACATGGCTTAAGTGAATTGACAATGCAATTACCTGCAGGTGTATTGGCATTGGTAGGTAATAATGATTTTGGTGACACCTCTGCATTATTAATAACAATGTCTTCAAACAAGTACTCTTATAGAGAATTGGAAGATATTATGAAAGACTTAGAGGCAGAAATTAGAAAGGTGGAAACCGTGTCTAAAATAAAGCGTTTTGGTACTCAAAAAGAAGAAATATACATTTATGTTAAACCTGAAAAACTGACTCAGTTTAACTTAAAACCTTCAAATATACTTGCGTCATTCAAACTTCAAGAGTCTTTAAATTACTCGGGCCAATTAGATAATGGCGATTTGGTTTTACCTATTCATTTACCACCCAGGTTTGAGTCTGAGGAAGATTTAGAAGAGCAAATCGTTTTTAATGATCAGGATAATAACATCATACGCTTAAAAGATGTAGCTTATATAGAAAGGCGTTATGAAAAACCTACTAATTATCTTCGAAATAATGGCAATAGTGCTTTACTTCTTTCATTAGAAATGCAAAAAGGCAATAATATTGTGTCTTTTGGAGAGCAAGTACAAAATATTTTAGATGAATTTTCTGAGAAAAAAGGGAGCGATATTCAGCTTAATATTATATCAAGTCTTCCCCATGTAGTTGATAAATCAATCTCACACTTTTTAAAAGAATTTGCAATAGCCATTATAGCAGTGGTAATTGTAACCATGCTCTTGCTACCTTTTAGAGTAGCAGCCGTAGCAGGCGTGTCAATCCCTGTTTCAATTTTAATTACGTTAGGCATCATGCAAATCGTAGGTATAGAACTTCATATTGTATCTCTTGCAGCCTTAATAGTTGTTTTAGGTATGGTAGTGGACAACGCTATTGTTGTAATCGATAGTCATGTAGAAAAATTAGATCAAGGTGAAACACCCTGGGATGCAGCTTGGAAAGCAGCTACAGAACTTTTCATTCCAGTCCTTACAGCATCAGCAGCAATATCAGCAGCCTTTTTCCCTCTTATGTTTTTTTTAACGGGAATAGCAAGTGATTTTGTTGGAACATTCCCCATAACTATTGGTATAGCACTTTTAATCTCAATGTTGGTTGCTATTTTATTGGTGCCTTTTATGTGTTATGTTTATATAAAAATTGGACTTCACAATAAAGAAGACGATAAAAAAAGTGTTCTTGATAGGGTTCAATACACATTTGACAAGGCGTTGGACTTCTGTTTTAAAAATCCAAAACTTGCCATTTTAGGTGGAATTCTGTCAGTATTATTAGGGATAGCTTTTTTTATGAATGTAGACCAAAAGTTATTTCCTGAAATGGAAAGAAATCAATTTGCCATTGAAGTTTACCTGCCGGAAGGCTCATCTGTAAGTAAAACGGAAAAAATAATTGATAGTTTAGAAATTATATTAAGCAAGGACGAGAGAATAACAAACGTTGCCAGTTTTATTGGAAATGGCTCTCCTAGATTTAATGCCTTGTACGCGCCACATTTACCTGCAGAAAATTATGGACAGTTATTGTTGAACACAGAATCTGATGAGGCAACGATAGAGATTTTGGATGAATACACCGTAAAGTATAGGGATAAATTCCCAGAAGCTTATATAAAATGGAAGCAGTTGGCAATGGAATCGTTTAATTCTCCTATTGAAATTAGAATAGCTTCCAATAATATTTCAGATTTGAAAAAAGTTGGAGAACAAGTTTCCGAAATACTGAAAGCTAACGAAGATTTCTCTTGGATTAGAAATGACTGGGAAGAAAAACGACAAGGTATTTCTGTAAAGTTAAATAAAAACAAGGCCAATCAATTAGGCTATTCAAAATCATTGGTGGCTTCGTCTCTTTTGATATCCAATGATGGGCTACCTATAACAACCGTTTGGGAAGAAGATTACCCCATAAATGTGTTATTATCAAAAGAAGACTATCTCAAGAATAGTATAAACGATTTAAACGATCAATACGTAACTTCACCATTAACTTTTGAATCCCTACCATTAAGGGCCATAGGGCAATTAAACCCAGAATGGACAGAGGGGACTGTTGCCAGAAGAAATGGAGTACGCACGCTTACCGTAAAGGCTGATATGGAGAGGGGAAAGTTAGGAGTTACAGCATTCAATGCAGTTAAACCTAAAATTGAAGCTTTACAACTACCTGAAGGGGTAAGTATAACTTATGGAGGTGAGAATGAGGCAAATATTGAAAACTATGTTCCTATGGCAAAGTCATTGGGGGTAAGTGTTGTGTTAATTTTCTTCATTCTTATGTTCCAATTTAAAACCATTAGAAAGTCGCTATTGATTATGTCAACCATGTTATTAAGCATTTTCGGTGCGGGTCTAGGGTTGTTGCTTTTGGGATATCCTTTTGGGTTTACATCATTTATGGGGATTATTGGTTTAATGGGTATTGTAGTACGTAATGGTATTATTTTGATTGATTATGCCAGCCAATTGGTACATACTAATGGAATGTCATATAGAGAAGCAGCGTCAGCTGCTGGAAAAAGAAGAATGCGCCCCATATTTTTAACATCATTGGCTGCTGCGGTTGGAGTAATACCAATGATTCTCAGTGGCTCACCTCTTTGGGGGCCTTTAGGTACGGTAATATGTTTTGGGTTATTAACGGGTATGGTACTCACTTTATTGGTTTTGCCAATACTATATTGGAAATCTGTTGGTAGAGTGGCAGAAAAAGCAACTTTAAAAACTAAATCGAATTAATATGTTTAAAGTAATGGTAAAAAGAAATATAGGTATAGTTCTATTTTTACTCTTAGGATTTCAATCATTTGGTCAAAACTATACATTAGAACAATGTAAGGAATTGGCATTAGAGAATAATTTAAGCTTAAAAGACTCGAAATTAAAAATTGATGCGGCTGATAAGGTCAAGAAAAGTGCTTATACCAATTATTTTCCAAAAGTTAGTGCTTCAGCAAGTCTTTTTAAATCTTCAAAAGGATTGTTGGATATTGAAACACCTGAAATGAACTTACCGGTTTATAATGGTAATCCTGAAAATTTAGCAAATCCAACTCAGTTTGCATATATCCCTCCATTCTCTATAGAAACTCTAGACTATATCAATACAGCAACATTAACTGCTATACAGCCTATTTATGCGGGAGGAAGAATAAAAAAAGGAAATCAATTAGCGACTCTAAATCAGGATGTTCAGCAATTACAACATGATCTTAATGCAAGTGAAATAACGGTTAAGACAGAAGAATATTATTGGAATTTAGTAGCTCTAAATCAAAAAATGATCACAATAGAAAACTATCAAACACTCCTGCAAAACTTGCATAAAGAAATAAATGACTTTTTTGAAGCAGGTCTGACCAAAAAAAGTGATGTATTAAAGGTAAAACTTGAACTAAATAAAATTGAAGGTAGCAAATTAGAGTTAAATAATGGCATTGATATTTTAAAAATGGCTTTTGCTCAACATTTAGGTCTTGAGGATTATGAAAACCTTTCAGTTAAAGATTCTATTGTTAAGATTAATGCTCCAGATGTTTACTACAAAAACCCGGAAGAGGCAGTAAAAATTAGAAAAGAAGCCTTTTTACTTGAAAAGGCAGTAGATGCTGAAGTACTACAAAAAAGACTTACAAATGGAGAACTTCTTCCCGAATTGGGTGTTGGTGTTGGGGGTTTATACCTTGATATAACAGATAATGATAATTTTTACGGAGTCGTATTTGCCTCACTTACCATTCCAATATCAGATTGGTGGAGTGGCTCTTATAAAAAACAGGAGCATAATCTTAAAATTGAAATAGCCAAGAATAACCAAAAGGAACAATCACAATTAATGCAAATACAAATTTCTAAAGAATATAAAGCTTTAACAGAATCTTATAAGCAAATTGAGATAGCCAAAACCTCATTAATACAATCGACAGAATATCTACAAGAACTTGAAAACTCTTATGATGCCGGACTTACTAGTTTATCTGATTTATTGGAAGCCAAAGCTATAAATCAAGAAGCAAACGATGCATTAATTGATGCCAAAGCAAAGTATAAAATCAATATAGCAAAATATAAAAACGTAATTGGAAACTATTAAAAACTTAAACCTTTTATTAAATGATTATTATGGAATTTATATACTCCATAATTGAAGTATACACACCATAATTAAGATTAGTTATTCGATTAATTACAAGACTAAAACAAAAAAACGGAATAGCCGAAAACCGTATTACAAAGTAGGCAAGCTAAAATTCGATAACCATGGTTGCATTTTTTCAAACATTTATGAAATCGATAAAGTATTGGTATATTCCTTTAATAATAGGAATATTATTTATCCTAATAGGAGGCTACGTTTTTACAGTTCCATTGGAGACGTATGTTACGCTTTCAACCTTGTTTAGTATTTCTTTTATCGTTTCTGGACTTTTTGATATCTTTTTTTCAATACAAAATCAGAAAATTTTAGGAGGTTGGGGTGGTATCTTGTAGGAGGTATGTCAACATTGGCAATTGGAATTCTCCTTATTGTTTATCCCAGTATTTCCATTGCTTTTTTGCCTTTTGTAGTTGGCTTTGCCTTATTATTTCGTTCTTTTCAATTATTGGGTTTTTCTTTTGATTTAAAAGAGTTGAGGGTTCTCAATTGGGGAAATACAGCCATATTGAGTATTTTAGGAATAATATTGTCTTTCATCCTATTAGATAATCCCGTTTTTACAGGGTTTTCTCTAGTTACTATTACAGCAATAGCATTTATTTCAGTAGGTATTTCTTCCATTGTATTATCCTTTAATTTAAAAAAACTCAAAGATTTTCCAAATAGAATTTCGCCTGAGTTGAAGGATAAAATAAAAGATTTACAAGATGAATTTGAGACAAAAAAGAATGAAAAATTTTAATATAAATATATAAAGGATCATGAAAACAATAAACAAAAAACCGTTTAGAGTACAACTGGCCGAAAGGTTAATAAAAGACCAACAAGAACTAGACCAT
>JAGQYU010000037.1 GCA_020435885.1 Flavobacteriaceae bacterium | reverse complement strand
TTAAATTCATCTCCCAACTCAAAATGAGTCTTTATCCAAATTTTACTGAACTGATCTAAGAATAGTACTACAAAAATTAAAATAATGGCTTTTTTCATTAAAAAATGACTATTTTTTGGGATAGGCAAAAATAAAAATATTCTGCATTTATAAAAGACTTACAAACAAAAAAGCTTCCTGTTAAAGAAGCTCTTGTTGTATTATGATTGCATTTTTTTTGCTTCTATACTTAATGTGGCATGCGGTACCAGTTTTAACCTTTCTTTTTGGATCAATTTACCGGTAACCCTACAAATACCATATGTTTTGTTTTCAATACGCAACAATGCATTTTGAAGGTCTCTTATAAATTTTTCCTGACGGATGGCCAACTGCACATTAGACTCTTTAGACATTGTCTCTGAGCCTTCTTCAAATGCTTTAAATGTTGGAGATGTATCATCAGTGCCATTGTTACTATCATTCATATAGGCACTTCTGATGAGCAACAAATCTTCTTTGGCCATTTCTATTTTTTTAAGAATTAGTTCTTTAAATTCTTGTAAATCAGCATCTGAATATCTTTCTTTAGTCTCTTCTGCCATAATGCTTAAATTTTTTCGATTAATAATTGGGTATGTACATCGTCAAAAGCAATTTCTATACCATTTTTTACTTCATCTTCCAATAATAACTCTTTAGTGAGTGTTTCGTTTTTAATATAATTTTGATTTTGAAGAATTGCATTTTCTACAATTCCGTCTTTTTTAACTCGCAATGCTATTTTATCAGTAACATCTAACCCTGATTCTTTTCTTAGGTTTTGTATCCTATTAACCAACTCCCTAGCAATCCCTTCTTTTTTCAAATCGTCAGAAATAGTAACATCCAATGCTACTGTTAAACTGCCTTGGTTGGCTACTAACCAGCCTTCAATGTCTTGAGAAGATATATCTACTTCTTCAAGGGACAATATAGTTTTATTTCCGTTAATTTCAATTGCCAACTCACCATCTTTTTCAATTTTGTTAATATCTTCTTGCGTCAGTTTTTGAACTTCTGCGGCTACCAAGCGCATATCCTTGCCATATTTTGGCCCTAGCACTTTAAAATTGGGCTTTATGTTCTTAACCAAAATACCCGAGGCATCGTCTATTAACTCAACTTCTTTTACATTAACCTCAGAGAGGATAAGATCTGCCACAGCATCTAAATCTTCTCTGTCCTGACTATCCAACACAGGTATCATTATACGCTGTAATGGTTGGCGTACCTTTATCATTTCTTTCTTTCGTAACGATAATACCATGGATGATATTGTCTGCGCTTTTTGCATTTTTCTCTCTAAAGAAACATCTACCAAACTCTTATCATATTGAGGGTAATGATCTAAATGTACAGATGTTGTATTTTCTTTGTGAGTAGCATTGGTTAAATCTCTATACAACTGATCCATAAAGAAAGGGGCTATTGGCGAGCCTAATTTAGCAACAGTAACCAAACATGTATAGAGCGTTTGATATGCTGAAATCTTATCTTGTCCGTATTCTCCTTTCCAAAAACGACGTCTGCTTAAGCGTACAAACCAATTACTTAAATTTTCACTTACAAAATTCTGGATTGCTCTGGCAGCTTTTGTCGGTTCGTAATCTTCATAATACGATTCAACATTTTTGACCAACGTATTTAATTCAGAAAGTATCCAACGGTCTATTTCAGGTCTTTTTTCAATGGCTATTTCCTCTTCGGCATATGTAAAATTATCAATATTAGCATATAAGCTGAAGAAAGAATACGTATTATACAGCGTTCCGAAAAACTTACGCTTCACCTCATCAACACCTTCAATATCAAACTTCAAATTATCCCAAGGATTAGCATTGCTTATTAAATACCAACGTGTAGCATCAGCGCCATATTTTTCCATTGTTTCAAACGGATCAATAGCGTTGCCTAACCGTTTAGACATTTTTTGTCCGTTCTTATCCAACACTAAACCATTAGAAACCACATTTTTATAAGCGATGGAATCAAATACAAGCGTTCCTATTGCATGCAATGTATAGAACCAACCTCTAGTTTGGTCTACACCTTCGGCAATATAATCAGCTGGAAATGATAAACCATTGTCAATCAATTCTTTATTTTCAAAAGGATAGTGCCACTGTGCATAGGGCATAGCTCCCGAATCAAACCACACATCAATAAGATCAGCTTCCCGTTTCATCGGTTTACCTGAAGGAGAAACTAATGTAATGGCATCTACCACATTTTTATGAAGATCGATATTTTCATAATTTTCTTCAGACAAATTACCCGCTTCAAAGCTCTCAAAAATATCTTTTTGCATAAATCCGGCTTCTACGGATTTTGCCATTTCATTTTTAAGCTCTTCAACAGAACCTATGATCATTTCTTCCTTACCATCCTCAGTCCTCCAAATAGGCAGCGGAATACCCCAAAAACGTGAACGTGATAGGTTCCAATCATTGGCATTTTGAAGCCAATTTCCAAATCGTCCTTCTCCAGTTGATTTCGGTTTCCAGTTAATGGTCTTGTTCAACTCGAACATTCTGTCCTTAACATCCGTAACTTTTATAAACCATGAATCTAACGGATAGTAAAGAACAGGTTTGTCAGTTCTCCAACAATGTGGATAGCTGTGAGCGTATTTTTCAACCTTAAACGCTTTGTTCTCTTCTTTCAGTTTTATAGCTATTTCTACATCAACAGAGCGCTCAGGCGCTTCTTCAGCATCATAATATTCATTTTTTACATACTTACCACCTACTTCAGGCAGTTCTGAACGGAAACGGCCTTGCAAATCTACTAAAGGCACCAGATTATCATTGTCATCTTTTACCAACATTGGCGGTATTTCCGGCTTCGCTTCTTTTGCCACTTTAGCATCATCAGCACCAAAAGTTGGCGCTATATGCACAATACCCGTACCATCTTCTGTAGTAACAAAATCGCCGGGAATAACTCTAAAAGCATTTTCAGGACTTTCATATGGTAATGCATATGGCAATAGTTGTTCATAACGGATATCAACTAATTCAGCTCCTTTAAATTCTTTATGAATATAATACGGTATCTTTTTATCATCCTGAGTATAATTCTTTAACTCTTCTTTTGTCTCAACTTGAAAAAACTTACCTGCAAACTGATAATTTATCAAGCTTTTTGCCAACACCACATTAATCGGTTCAAAAGTGTATTGATTATACGTTGAGATCAATACATATTCAATTTTTGGACCAACAGCCAAGGCTGTGTTACTTGGTAACGTCCAAGGAGTGGTTGTCCATGCTAATATATGAACATCTCCAAAACCTTTTAAGAATTCAGGAAGAGAATCAAGTTTCGTTTTAAATTGAGCTACAACAGTAGTATCAGTCACATCTCTATAACAACCCGGTTGATTCAACTCATGGGAACTAAGCCCTGTACCTGCTTTAGGAGAATATGGCTGAATAGTATATCCTTTATACAACAAGCCTTTATCATAAATTTGCTTTAACAACCACCAAACACTTTCCATGTATTTTGGCTTATACGTAACATACGGATTATCCATATCTACCCAATACCCAACTTTTCGGGTCATATCGTTCCAAATATCCGTATAGCGCATCACTGCTTTTTTACAGGCAGCATTGTATTCTTCAACCGTAATTTTAGTACCTATATCCTCTTTGGTTATTCCCAATTCTTTTTCAACGCCCAATTCTACGGGTAAACCATGTGTATCCCATCCGGCCTTTCTCTTAACTTGATAACCTTTGAGTGTTTTATATCTACAAAAAATATCTTTAATGGTTCTGGCCATTACATGGTGAATACCAGGAAGTCCGTTTGCAGAAGGAGGCCCTTCAAAAAACACAAACAGTTTATCATCACTACGTGATGTGATGCTTTTTTGAAATATATTATTTTCGTCCCAGAACTTCAGAGTTTCGTCTGCTACATTGGTAAGATCTAACCCTTTATATTCTCTAAATTTTCCAGCCATTTTATTCAAAATTCATTCGATTGGCGAAATTACATATTTTATTGAAAAATAGAGACTTTAGAGCATAAAAAAAGCACCTTTTAGGTGCTTTAAAAGTGTTTGTTAAATTTTATCTTTTAATTACAACAAATTCAGTCCGCTTATTTTTATTGTGCTCTAGTTCTGTACACTTAACTCCATTTGCACAATTATTTAGTAATTGTGTTTCTCCATATCCCTTTCCTGTAATTCTGCTTGCATTTATACCTCTGGAAGTTAAATAATCTACCGTAGCAACTGCCCGTTTTTCGGTTAAATCTAGATTATAATCATCTCCACCTCTGGAATCAGTATGTGCCCCAAATTCAATAATCATATCAGGGTACTTGTTCATCAGCCTAATTACCTTATCCAAAGCTTCTTTTGATTCTTCTTTAATATCTGCTTTGTTCAGCTCAAAGCTAATATTTTCTACATTTAGCAATTCTCTACCGTTTCTTTCAAAAAATTCTATTTCATCAATCCAAATAATCAATTCGTTCTTATAGCCATTTACATGGGATGTAAGCAGCTCGGTCTTTACAGGGAAGAAATCTTTTTTAGTAACTTCAATTGTATAATCAGTACCGCAATCTAGACTAAAATAAAACTCACCATCAGCCAACGTTTCTTCTTTTCTTAACTGAACATCTTCATTATCAATCAATGCAACAAAAGCATTTAATACCGGCAATCCGGTAACTCTGTCTTTTACAACACCTGTAATTGTCTGATCGCAAATAGGAATAGTAGTTTTTTGTTCAAAGGCGTAAATATCATCATCGCCTACTCCTCCGGCTCTGTTGGAAGAGAAAAACCCTTTCAACTTGGCATTATCAATCACAAAAGAAAAATCATCTCCTTTGCTATTGATCGGTTCACCGAGATTGATTGGTTCTGGTATGGAGCCATCTAACTTAGTCATGTATATATCATAACCGCCTAATCCTCCTTTTCTATTGGATGAAAAATAGATAACATCACCATCAATATATGGTGAGAATTCTTTGGAAGGAGAATTAATAGCTGATCCTAAATTTTCAACTTTTCCGTAATGCCCATCCTTAATATCCACCACAAAAATATCGGTATCACCTAACGTCCCAGGCATATTTGATACAAAGTATAATTTTGTACCATCTTCGTTCAACACCGGGTGGCCGGTATCATAACTATGATCATTAAACGGCAACGAAACAAAATGTTTCCACTCGCCATTTTCTGCAACAGTTGCTTTAAATATCTTTAAATAACGTGATCTTAATTTCCTTTTAATATAACTGTTGGAAGTAAAATATACCTCTTTTAAATCAGGTGAAAATGCAACAAAAGCATCATGGAATTTAGAATTAACATCTGTAGAAAAGGTTTCTACATTTACGATCTCACCATCTTCATGTACATCACCAATATAAAGATCTAAAAATGGTTGATCGTTTTCTTTCCAGACTTTGTTAATTCCAGGTTTTTTACGAGAGGAAGAAAAAACGATCTTATCCTTACCCATGTAAGTAGTTCCAAAATCTTGATACTTAGTGTTTATCTCTAAATTCTTAATACTGTATTCAGCAGCTTTTATAGAATCTGCCCTAGCAATTTGTGCATTAGAATTCAGAAAAAACAAAAAAGTATATATAAACAGTAAAACCCTCATTCAGATAGTTTTTCAATTTACATTAGAAACGTTTTGTAAAAGATTATAGTATATAAAAAAGCCTTCATTATCTGAAGGCTCAATATATATTTTAAAATAAAATCTACATTCTAACAATTACAAATTCTGTACGTCTGTTCTTTTCGTGTTGAGCTTCCGTACATTCTACATCATCCGTACAACCATTGACCAACTGAGTTTCTCCAAATCCTTTTCCTGTAATTCTGTTTGGGGCTATACCTCTTCCAATAATATAATCTACTGTAGATTTAGCCCTTCTGTCTGACAGCCACATATTATAACCAGGAATACCTCTTGAATCCGTATGAGAACCTGCTTCAATGACCATTTTAGGGTATTCATTCATAAGTTTAACAACCTTTTCTAGTTCATCTTTTGCAGCTTTATTCAAGTACGAAGAGTTCAATTCAAAATAAATAGGATTGATATTTACCGCATATTTACCTGGAGCCAATCTAACAATTTCTTCCGGCAACACATCTGGCAAACCTTCTGGTTTAATATCTTCTCGTTGATCTTGTGTAGCTTGTTGATCAGCATCAGCAATAAAATCAATATCACCTTTACCTAATAAGATCAATAATTTTAATTCTTTATCAGCCTCATTAGAAGTTGTAAAAGATTTAGACTGAGGTGTGTAGCCTATTTTTTTACCTTCTAACTTGTATTCTGTTTCGCAATTAACTTCAAAAGAAAAAGTAGCATCATCTTTAACCACAGCTGTCTGTAAAATAGTACCATCTTTATCGCTTAAAATAACTTCCGAGCCGGGCAACAAATCAGTAGTATTCTTATCTCTTACTTCACCCATAACTAATTGGATGCACTCAAATGTAATTGGTTCTTCTTCTGTTAAAGAATAAATATCATCATCACCTTTACCTCCTTCTCTATTAGATGAAAAATATCCTTTTCTAGTTTCTTTATTGATGATAAATGCATAATCATCTGCAGCAGAGTTTATTGGAGCATTCAACAACGCAGGCTTTGGAGTAAACCCTTCAATTCTGGTTGCATATACATCCATTCCTCCTTTACCTCCCCATCTGTCAGAAGCAAAATAGAGCACATCTCCATCTACATAAGGAAACCAATCTTTTGCAGGTGAGTTAATTTTTGAGCCTAAATTTTCAGGATTTCCAAATCCACTTTGGTTTACTTGAACTTTCCAAAGATCAGTATCGCCTTCTCCTCCAGGCATATCTGATGTAAAATATAATGTTTTTTCATCATCGCTTAATGCAGGATGCCCAACCGAATATTCTACATTATTAAAGGGCATTGGAATGATATTGATCCACTCTCCTTTATCATTAACCGTTGCTTTGAACATAGCTAAGTTTGTCCAACCGCTATTATCAATACCTAATCTTTTGTTATAATAATTATCTCTCGTAAAATATACTGTTTTACCGTCTTTCGTGAAAACGGCATCTGCCTCATGGTATTTAGAATTGACTTCACCTTTTAACCTAAGTGCATTTCTAACTTCACCACCATCCTCTATAATACCTTCATACAAATCTAAAAACCGTTGTCCATTTTGCTCCCAAACATCTCTAACAACACGAAAACCTCTTCTTGGCGAAGCAAAAACCAATTTATCCGTACCATGAAAAGATGTACCAAAATCAGAATTTTCAGTATTTACTTCTAAATTCTTAATGGTATATTTTCCAACTCCATCATCTTGTGCATGTACAAACCCAATTGTTAATAATAAGACTGTTACAATATATTTTTTCATGTGTGTATTATTTCATTTTTATATAACAGATTTTTTATCAATCTATTGTAATTAGAAGAA
>JAGQYU010000265.1:1987-3170 GCA_020435885.1 Flavobacteriaceae bacterium | reverse complement strand
GCGAGCTTCTAACTCTTCCATATTGTTATTTTCATAACGATAGCGCATCGCTTTGCATAGACGCACTCCATCAATAATGGAAGCATGGTTCAACGAATCGGAAATTATAGCATCTTCAGCGCCTAAAAGCGGTTCAAAAACACCTCCATTGGCATCAAAAGCAGCGGCATACAGAATGGTATCTTCAAAACCATAGAAGTCAGCGATCTTTTTCTCTAATTGTTTGTGAATATCTTGTGTTCCACAAATAAACCGAACGGATGACATACCATAACCATGAGTATCCATGGTTTCTTTAGCGGCCTTAATAACTTCCGGATGGTTAGAAAGTCCCAAATAATTGTTGGCACAGAAATTAATTACCTCTTGCCCTGTAGAGATCTTTATTAATGCATCTTGCGAAGAGGTAATAATACGCTCTTTTTTATAGAGGCCGGCCTCTTTTATTTGTTCAATTTCTTGTTGTAAATATTGTTTTATATTGCCGTACATGGTGTTTGTAGATTTATTGTAATCGTTAGTTTACTACAAAAGTAACTGAAATATTACTATTCAAATTGATAATCAATAAAAAATGATTTTAAAATTTCTTTAACATTATCTTAACTTGTTACCGTTATATTTGCAATTCTCAAAAAACAATGGCAATAATGCAAAAAAGACTTGTATCGATTTTTTTTATAAGCATATTTACAATATTCTTAGCATTGCCTCTTACAATTTGTATTGTTGAGAAAGATTATAATATTTCGGCTTTTTTTAATGTTAATGAAGAGGAGCATAGTAAGAATGGTTTAGAAAAAATAATAGAACTTAAGTTAATATCATCAGATAAATTCAACTTTTCAAGTTTACAGACTGAAAAAGAAAAACGCTATTGTAATTATAATAATAACTACTCTGAATTTTACATAGAGTGTTTTTCACCACCTCCGGAAATTTTCATGGTATAATTTATTTTTCCCCTTACAATTTAATTAATAAGAACAACAAATGTTTAATTTTACTCCGCATTGTGATGGAGCAAATCGTATTATATTATGAAAGCACATACAAGAGAAACTCAGGCCACAATGACACCTGAAAAATCATTACAATTTTTAAAAGAAGGAAACTTAAGATTTCAAAATAATTTAAAAGCACATAGAAATTTATTAGAACAAGTAAACGATACCAGTGATGG
>JAGQYU010000265.1:0-1797 GCA_020435885.1 Flavobacteriaceae bacterium | reverse complement strand
TTAGGGCATACTGGTTGTGGCGCCATCAAAGGAGCCTGTGATGATGTGAAGATGGGTAACCTAACACATTTGATAGAAAAAATAAAACCGGCAGTTAGTGAAGTAAAATCGCCGAAAAATCCTTTACAAAGGACATCAAAAAATCTAGAATTTGTTGATGCAGTGGCAGAAAAGAATGTTTATTTAACCATAGAAAATATTAGAGAACAAAGTGAAATACTAAGAGATATGGAAAATAACAAAGAAATCATGATTATTGGGGCTATGTATGATATCAGCGATGGGTCTGTTACTTTTTTTGAATAAACATTTACAAAAAACTAAAAATCTAAGATCATATGAAAAATCTATTTTCAAACATTAAAGGTGATGCTTTTGGGGGTATTACAGCAGGTATAGTTGCGCTTCCTCTGGCATTGGCCTTTGGAGTTTCTTCTGGTTTGGGGCCTAGTGCCGGACTTTACGGGGCTATATTTTTAAGTTTTTTTGCTGCACTTTTTGGCGGTACAAACACACAAATTTCAGGGCCAACAGCACCAATGACAGCCGTAAGTATGGTTGTGATTACCTCAATAATTGCTGCTAATGAGGGTGATAGCAGCAAAGCACTCCCTGCCATATTAATGGTTTTTTTATTAGCAGGGTTGTTACAAATAGGGCTTGGAATTTTAGGCCTTGGAAAGTATATCAGATATATACCTTACCCTGTAGTTTCAGGGTTTATGACCGCTATTGGAGTTATCATCATCATTACACAAATTCTGCCGTTGGTTGGATATTATCCTAAGGAAGACACTGAATTTGTAAATCAATTTAAACCAAGGGCAGAAGAGGTTATTTTAGAGAAGATTTTAAGTGATGAGGCAGGCGAGGGCATATTGGTTTTAGAAGATTTCAAAGAAACCATTACCAGAGCACAGGATATTTCTCAGGAAGATATTTTGAACGAATCAAAAATTTTGGCGACTAATGAAGCTTCAGGAGTTATTGGCACTATAAAAGTACTGCCAAGAGCTATGAAGAATATCAATATACTAGAGCTCTTATTGGCATTGATAACAATAGTTGTTATTTATGGATTTAAGAGGGTTACCAAAGCTGTACCCAGTACGTTAGTAGCACTGATTGTTGTTTCGGCTGCTGCATATGGTTTGGGGTTAGGTTACCGGCCTATCGATAAGATCCCCGGAGGAATACCTATGCCAAATTTAGAGATGTTTTCGAATTTCAGTTTAGGCAATATAACACCTTATGTTTTTACAGCACTTACATTATCATTACTAGGGGCCATAGACTCATTGCTGACTAGCGTAGTAGCAGACAATATGACCAAAACAAAACATAACCCTAATAAAGAACTTATTGGGCAAGGTATTGGTAATAGTATTGCTTCTATTTTTGGAGGAATACCCGGAGCAGGAGCCACTATCAGAACGGTTGTAAACATCAATGCCGGTGGTAAAACAAAACTTTCAGGAATGATTGCCGGATTAATGCTTTTAGTTATTTTATTGGTATTAGGTGATGTGGCTTCTAAAATTCCGGCTGCTGTTCTTGCCGGAATTTTGATAACCGTGGGTATAGGAGTCATGGATTATAAAGGCTTGAAAGCTATACCAACACTTCCAAAAGATGTAAAAATAGGACCACTCAAATTCAGTATGGAAGTGCTGATTATGTTTGCGGTAATGCTCTTATCTACTTTTTGGAATTTAGTGTATGCAGTTGGTATAGGGCTAGTAATTGCATCATTGATGTTTATGAAGAAAATTGGAGACCTCACAGCAAAACGATCAG
>JAGQYU010000264.1 GCA_020435885.1 Flavobacteriaceae bacterium | reverse complement strand
ACTTTCTTCTGATATTTCTCATGGCAACTTAAATGGTTATGAAAGTGATGAAACTACGCATTACTCAACTATTGACCCTTTCGGGAATGCAGTTTCTGTTACCACTACATTGAACGGAGCTTACGGTTCAAAAGTATATGTTGAAGAAGCAGGTTTCTTTCTAAACAACGAAATGGATGATTTTAGCTCAAAACCGGGTGTTCCAAATATGTTCGGATTGGTAGGTGCCGAAGCAAATGCCATAGCTCCTGAAAAACGTATGTTAAGTTCTATGACACCGACCATTGTAGAAAAAGATGGTAAATTGAAAATGGTTATCGGCTCACCGGGTGGTTCTACTATTATTACATCCGTAATGCAAAATATCCTCAATGTACTGGAATATGATATGACCATGCAAGAGTCAGTTTCAAAACCGCGTTTTCACCATCAATGGTTACCTGATGATGTTAAATTTGAACCCGCATTTGATACCTTGGTATTTTCTCCTCTTCAAAAACTTGGTTATATAATAGATCAGAGTAATTCGCCTGTAATTGGAAAAGTTGATGCTATTTTGGTACTTTCTGATGGAAAGCTGGAAGGTGGAGCTGACCCCAGAGGTGATGATAAAGCGGTAGGTTTTTAAACATTTTATAGAACGGAACAATTTTTGAAATTACTATTCAAAAAATGTAAAATCAAAGCGATAGTAAACGTGTAAAAAAACAGGTTTTATAAAGGCTATATCCTTAGTTTTTTATACTTTCGCAACGCAAAAAAGGTAACCTTTTTGCGGAATGTTGCTTTAAATTCTAGTTAACAACTATAAAAAATATGTCAGATTGACATACTTAAAACATGGAGGAAAAAAAATTTGATGCTAATTCTTTAATTGGTTTTTTACTATTAGGTGCCATAATGATGTGGTATTTTTATACCAACCAACCAACCCCGGAAGAATTAGAAAAACAACGCACAGAAAGGATACAAGATTCTATTCAAAAAACGCAACAACTTACCAATAAAAATATTGAACAAACCGAAACTGAACCTATTGCAGTTACAGACTCGCTAGGATTAGAATTGGCAAAAAAACAACTGGGTGATTTTGCCTACAGTGCCACATTACCATCAGCTACTGATAATGAAACGGTTTTAGAAAATGAACTTTTAAAAATAAAAGTTGCTAATAAAGGAGGTCAACCTATAGAAGTAGAACTGAAGGATTACAAAACACACGACCAAAAACCACTTTATTTAATAAAAGACAGCAACTCTTTGTTCAATATCGGTTTTACAACTGCTGATAACAGAACACTGAATACAAAAGACTTGTATTTTGAGCCTACCCTTTCAAAAAACGGTGAAAACACAATACTTTCTATGAAATTGAAAGTAGCTGCTGATCGTTATTTGGAATATGTTTATGAAATTAAGCCAAATGATTATATGCTTAATTTTATTGTTCGTTCGCAAGGAATGAATAGGGCTATAAACACTTCTCAAAACTTAGCACTGGCCTGGGATTTAAAAGCTTACCGAAACGAAAAAAGTTTACAGTCAGAGAACATGTATTCTGAAATGTATTTTAAAAGTGATGGCGATGTAAGCTATTTATCTCCTGAAGATGAACAAATTGAAGAAGACCTCAACTGGGTTGTCTTTAAACAACACTTCTTCTCTTCTGTATTAATGACTGAGACTCCTTTCAGCAAG
>JAGQYU010000263.1 GCA_020435885.1 Flavobacteriaceae bacterium | reverse complement strand
GTCTTGTTTTACTTTTACCTGGCAAGCCAAACGAGCTCCTTCTTTTAATTCTTTTTTAGTAAAGTGAGGTGTTTCTGTTGGTAAAGCTTCACCTCCTCCTGAATTTACGTGGCATTCGCATTGAATGCAAGTTCCACCGCCACCGCAAGCAGAAGGTAAAAATATTTTGGCATTCCCTAATGTAGATAATAATGAGTTACCTGATGGAACTTCAACTACTTTTTCATTGTTAATAGTAATCTTTACAGGGCCTGAAGGTGCCAATTTTTGTTTAACCACAAGTAAAAGTGCTACCAGTAAAAGTACTAATACCAAAAATGCTATTACGGTAACTACAATTGTGCTGCCAATACTTATTGCTAATATCATTATTGTTGATTTAGTGCTGTTGTGTTATTATCAATATCTTTCTGAGGCTCATCTACTTTTTTCTCCTCATCAGTCTTTACAGTTGTTTGTTCTGTTTCAGGTTTTTTGTTGCCTTCATCACCTCCTGTTAACATACCTCCAAAGCTCATAAAACCAATAGCCATTAAACCTGTAATGATAAAAGTAATTCCTAATCCTCGTAGAGGTGCCGGTACATTTGAGTATCTAATTTTTTCTCTAATGGCAGCAATAGCTATAATAGCCAAAAACCATCCAATACCTGAGCTTATTCCGTAATTAAGTGCTAATCCTAAACTTGGTATCTCTCTTGATTGCATAAACAATGAACCTCCTAAGATGGCACAATTTACAGCTATCAATGGTAAAAAAATACCTAATGAGTTATATAAAGCAGGCGAAAATTTCTCAACCACAATTTCTACTAATTGTACCATAGTTGCAATGGTAGCAATAAACATAATGAATGAAAGGAAACTCAAATCATAACCTGCATATTCTTCACCAAGCCAAACAAGTGCTCCTTCTTTTAAGATATATTGATCTAACAACCAGTTTACAGGAACTGTAACAGCCAATACAAATATTACTGCAGCACCTAATCCAACGGCGGTTGATACTTTTTTAGATACAGCAAGGTAAGAACACATCCCTAAGAATGTGGCAAAAACCATGTTATCTATAAATATTGATTTGAAAAATAATTCTAAATGTTCCATATCTTTATGATAAATCCTTTAACGGATGTTTTTTTAATGATCTTCTATCAGTGCTTTGTTTCTAGAACGTTGTATCCAAATAATGATTCCTAACACAATCAATGCCATTGGAGAATACAGCATGAAACCGTTATTTTCATAACCGATAGCAAATAATCCTGTTTTTTCTATAGGGTCTCCTAATACTTTGTAACCTAGCAAAGTACCTGCGCCCAACAATTCTCTTACGAAACCTACAATGATCAAAATGATACCGTACCCAGCAGCATTACCTATCCCGTCAAGGAAAGATTTCCAAGGGGTATTTGCTAAAGCAAAAGCCTCAAAGCGCCCCATGATGATACAGTTGGTGATGATCAATCCTACAAAAACAGAAAGTTGTTTACTCAATTCGTATGCAAAAGCTTTTAAAACTAAATCTACAATAATTACCAATGTAGCTACAACCACTAACTGCACAATAATTCTGATTTTTGGAGGGATAATATTTCGCATTAAAGAAATAACAACGTTACCTGCTCCTAGCACAAACATTACCGCAATAGCCATTACTATAGACGCTTTTAACTGCGCTGTAATTGCCAAGGCAGAACATATACCTAATACCTGAATAGTAATAGGGTTGTTATCAGTAAGCGGATCTGTTACTAACTTTCTATTCTTTTTGGAAAACAAAGGCTCTTTTGCCTTTACTACTTTTTCCTGTTCAGCTACTTCTGCCATACGTTATTTTTTTAATGTTTTAAAATATGGTAAATACATAGATAAATCTTTTTTTATCATTACTGTAACACCATTACCTGTAATAGTAGCTCCTGCAATGGCATCTACTTCACTATCCGTTTTATTCTCATTCTTTGGATCAGCATTACCTTTGGCTACTACAACGCCTTTAAATTGATCTCCTGCAAAAATGTGCTCACCGGTAAAATCATCCATAAAGAAAGGTTCTTTAATATTAGCACCTAGCCCGGGAGTTTCGCTTTTATGATCGAAAAACACACCTTTAACGGTTTCTAAATCTTCATTAAGCGCCATATATCCCCAAATGGCATCCCAAAGGCCTACACCACGCATAGGTACTATGTAAAACTTTTGGCCATCTTTTTCGCCAATAAACAATGGCAACTTTCTAACATATGAAGGGTTTTTGGCTTTATCGGCTTCTTTCTTAAGATCGATCAAAAATGCCTGATTGTCTTCAGTAACTTTATCGCCTTCAATTACCAACTGTTTTGTTATGTATTTATTGAACTCATCAATAACTTTATCAGTTGGAACAAAATTATTAACATCTTCGCTATTACTTGTAAGAGTGCTTTCATTCACTCCCATAGCATACAATATATTTTGCTGTTTTTCCAGTTTTCTGTTCAACGAGATGGTTGGATTAAAGTAGGAAGCAGAAAATGCCAGTAATGAGCCTACTACAACCACCATTCCTATAGCAAAAAGAACGGTATATAAATTACTATCAGTATTCTTAGCCATATTATGCTGTTTTAGCTTTTAAACGTTTCATTCTTTTCTTAATGTTACCTTGTACCACATAGTGATCTATGGTTGGAGCAAATACGTTCATCAATAAGATGGCTAACATTACTCCTTCCGGATATGCCGGATTGAAAACTCT
>JAGQYU010000003.1:41955-53895 GCA_020435885.1 Flavobacteriaceae bacterium | reverse complement strand
TATTCAACAGATGAAGAAAATCGTATTGTTCTGCACATTATTTTTTGCTGCACAACTCACTTTTAGTCAATATTTTAAGGATAATAAAGATGTTATAAAGTATCAAGGTTATTTTGATTTTTATTACGATGCATCGAAAGACAAAATATACTTGGAAATTGATAAGATTGATTCCGAATTTTTGTATGTGTACTCACTTTCTGAAGGGATAGGCTCTAATGATATTGGTCTGGACAGAGGCCAGTTAGGAGATGGCGTGGTAGTAAAATTTCAAAAAGCGGGCAACAAATTATTGTTGATTCAGCCAAATCAGCAATATAGGGCCATAACTGATAACGAAGAAGAGAAAAAATCAATTGAAGAAGCCTTTGCAAAGTCCGTGCTGTTTGGTTTTACCATTATGGAAGAACCCAGTAAAACGCAATCAAAAAATAGTTCGTATTTAGTTGATGCTACCGACTTTTTTATGAGAGATGCTCATGGTGTGGCAAATAGATTGGAGCAGAACGGGCAGGGAAATTATAGTTTGGATAAATCTAAAAGTGCTTTTAATCTGGAAAGGACGAAAGCATTTCCAAAAAATGTAGAATTTGATGTAATGCTCACTTTTGCAGGAAAGCCAAAAGGGTATAATATTAGAAGCGTAACCCCAGATGCCTCATTGGTTACAGTGCATCAGCACAATTCTTTTGTGGAATTACCGGATGATAACTATAAACCTAGAGTTTTTGATCCTCGTTCCGGTTGCTATCCTATGAGCTATATGGATTATGCTACACCTGTAGATCAATCTATTGTAAAACGTTTTATTTATCGCCATAGACTTGAGAAAAAAGACCAAACGGCAGCAATCAGTGAAGCTAAAGAGCCGATTATCTATTATTTGGATAGAGGAACTCCTGAACCTGTTCGTTCAGCGTTGTTGGAAGGAGCCAGTTGGTGGAACCAAGCCTTTGAAGCGGCAGGTTACAAAGATGCTTTTCAGGTAAAGATGCTCCCCGAAGGAGCTGACCCGATGGATTTGCGATACAATATGATTCAATGGGTACATCGTTCAACACGTGGATGGAGTTACGGAAGCAGCATCTCTGATCCCCGTACGGGAGAGATCATCAAAGGGCATGTAAGTTTAGGCTCATTGCGTATCCGTCAGGATTTTATGATAGCACAAGCTTTGCAAGCCATGTATAAAGATAATGATACTGATGATAAAAAAGCATTAGAAATGGCATTGGCAAGAATTCGTCAACTATCTGCGCATGAAGTAGGGCATACATTGGGTTTCTCTCACAATTTTGCGGCAAGTACTAATAATAGGTCTTCCGTAATGGATTATCCGCATCCAAAATTATCGGTTAAAAATGGTAAAATTGATTTTTCTGAGGCGTATGATACCGGAATAGGTGTTTGGGATAAAGTAACGGTAGCCTATGCCTATCAGGACTTTGTAAAGGACGAGGAAAAGCAATTAAAGAAATTATTGGATGATGCCTTTAAAGGAGGGCTACGCTATATTTCTGATCAGGATGCACGCCCACAAGGGGGAGCTCATCAGTATGGCCATTTGTGGGATAATGGAAAAGACCCTTCAACCGAACTAAAGAATGTACTTAGCATAAGAAAAACGGCTATTGAAAACTTTTCAACGGATAATATCAAATCATATGAACCCTACTCTGTATTGGAAGATGTGTTTGTGCCTTTGTACTTTTTCCATAGATATCAGACTGAAGCTATTGTTAAGGTTATTGGTGGGCTCAATTACACCTATGCAGTAAAAGGAGGAGGGCAAACTATTGTTGAACTTGTAGATGGAAAGACTGAAAAAGAAGCTTTAAGTGCATTACTTCAAACTATTGATATAGAAACTATTGCAATACCTGAAAGATTGTTAAATCTATTCCCTCCTAGAGCTATGGGTTATGGTAGAACACGTGAATCTTTCAAAAGTAAAAACGGTGTAGCCTTTGATCCGTATGGAGCTGTGGAAACGGCATCAGAAATGACATTATCTTTATTATTTCATCCGGAAAGGGCATCAAGATTGGTGCAACATAAGAGTTTAGATAAAACGCAAGTAGGTTTGGAAGAAGTGATAGATGAAGTTATTGAGCATACATTCAAAAAATCTTACAAAAATACGTACCATCAGGAGTTACAAAATGTTGTAAATAGTCAGGTGTTGAATCAGTTATTTGCGTTGGCAGCAAATGAAGATAATTATGAACAAGTTACTGCAATAGTACAGTTTAAGTTGAACGAACTTTCAACATGGCTTCAAACTAATAAATCTTCCGGGGTTCAGCAGATGTATAATCAACAGTGGCTTAGAAAAATAAGCGATTTTAAAAAAGCTCCTGAAAATTACAAAAAAATTGAGACGCCTAAAATTCCGGATGGTTCACCAATAGGGATGGAATAATTCATAAAATATGATCATAAATTTATTAAGCGACACAGTTACAAAACCTACAAAAGGCATGCTAGATGCTATGCTAAGCGCAGAAGTAGGAGATGATGTTTTTAAAGCCGATCCAACAGTAAATCGGTTACAAGAAAAAATTGCAGCACTCTTTGGTAAAGAAGATGCGTTGTTTTTCCCTTCGGGGACTATGGCTAATCAAACGGCTATTAAATTACACACACAACCCGGAGACCAATTAATATGCGATAAATGGGCACACGTGTATAATTATGAAGGTGGCGGTGCTGCATTTAACTCAGGTATTTCGTGTAAATTACTAGATGGAGATAGAGGAATGTTTACCGCAGGGCAGGTAGTGGAAAATATCAGCAATCGAGAGGATATCCATGCTGCTATTACCCGTTTGGTTGCTGTTGAAAATACTACCAATAAAGGGGGTGGTGCTTGTTGGGATATAGAGGAAATCAAAAAGATAAGTAAGGTTTGTAGAGAAAATGACCTTGCAATTCATCTGGATGGGGCACGCTTATTCAATGCCTTGGTAGCAAAGAATGAAACACCCAAACAATATGGAGAATTGTTTGATACTATTTCTATTTGCCTTTCCAAAGGCTTAGGATGCCCTGTAGGTTCGTTATTGTTAGGAACTAAAGAGCATATCAAAAAAGCTTTGCGATACAGAAAAGTATTGGGTGGAGGTATGCGTCAAATAGGGTATTTGGCTGCTGCCGGAATTTATGCGTTGGACAATCATGTAGAACGTTTATCGGAAGACCATGCAAAGGCTAAAAGAATTGCTAAGGTGTTAGAAACTTCGCCATACATTAAAATGGTAGAGCCTGTAGAGACCAATATCATTATTTTTTATGTGGCTGATGGTATTAACGAGCAGGACTTTGTACAGAAACTAAAAGAAAAAAACATCCTAATTACAGGTATGGGGCAAGGAAAGCTACGTATAGTTACACATTTGGATGTAACTGATGAAATGGTAGATAAGTTAATTGAAGTTTTGAAAAAGCTATATTAGATTGAAGGTCATTGCGAGACTTTGAAGAGTCGTGGTAATCTGTTCGTTAAATTTGTCAAATGAGAGATTACTTTGCTATGCTCGTAATGACGTTTATGAATCAAAAATAAAACCTTATAATTGGGCTAAGTGCCGAAGCATAGATAGTATCGCTGCTATCGTACAGCACATCATAACGGAGACCGGCAGCAAACCAACCACTTCGGTAAGCAAGCCCTAAGTATAGTGCCGGAAAGTCAAAATGGCCTTTATAAATGCCTAATTTTTGTGTAACAAAAGAATGCTCATATTCCGCTGAAAGCTGTAAAAAATCAACAGGGTTGTACAACCCTATAACTCCAACCCCATAAACGTTAGATGTAAGGTCGTAGTTTTTATTGTAGAGATAACTTATAGAAGGGCCAACAGCAAATTGATCGTCAAAAACATAAATGGCGCTGGGAGCAATAGCCAATGTGGTGTTGTGTTTGCCAAACCCAAACCCAAATCCGCCACCATAACGTACATTATCCCAAAACTTTGGTGTATTGCTTGTCTGTGAAAATGTTGATAGACTGATCAAAAGGAATAAAAACGCTATTTTTTTCATAAAAAAAGATTAATTTCAGGCCTAATTTAAAAAAATCCCACAATATTTTACATCATGAAATTAAAGTTAACCCTTACATTGCTTTTTATTTCTGTACTTGCTTTTTCGCAAAGCGAAGTTTCAGAAACACTTTCTGCTATTGCTAAAGCTCCTTCGGCAGAGCATATTGAAAAAGATATCAGAAAATTAGTAAGTTTTGGTACACGTCATACACTGTCTGATACTGTTTCAAAAACAAGAGGAATTGGTGCAGCTAGGCGTTGGATTAAATCTGAGTTTGATAAAATTTCTGCAGATTGTAATAACTGTCTGGAAGTGAGTTATCAACGTAATTTAGTTGTAAAAGATGATAGAAGGATAGTAAAAGATGTTTGGGTAGTTAATGTAATGGCTATTCAGCGAGGCACAAAATATCCCAACAAATATGTAATCATGTCCGGCGATATTGATTCAAGAGTTTCGGACCCTAATAATTTTACTTCAGACTCCCCCGGAGCTAACGACAATGCATCCGGAATGGCAGGTGCGTTGGAAGCAGCCAGGGTATTGAGTAAGTATAAATTTCCGGTTTCTGTTATATATGTATGTCTTTCCGGAGAGGAGCAAGGCTTACATGGAGGTCAACACATGGCAAAAGTTGCTAAAGAACAGGGCTGGGATATAGTTGCGGTTCTAAATAATGATATGATTGGGAATATTGAAGGGATTGACGGTGTAAAAGACAATAGCACCTTCAGAGTGTTTTCCGAAGCTATTTCTATGGAAACAACTGATAGAGAAAAAAGTGCCATGCGTTTTTATGGTGGTGAGATCGATGGACCATCACGTCAACTGGCACGTTACATTGATAAACTTACCGATGATTATATGACCAATTTAGATGCAATTATGATCTATAGGTTGGATAGATTTGGAAGAGGAGGTCATCATAGGCCGTTCAATGATCAAGGTTTTACGGGAGTTCGTATAATGGAAACACATGAAAATTACAATAGGCAACATCAGGATTTACGTACAGAGAATGGAATTGCTTATGGAGATGTGATCGATTTTGTAGATTTTGATTATGCTTCTAAGCTCACTGCTGTCAATGCCATTACATTGGCTGCGTTGGCTTCGGCACCACCGGAACCTAAAAATGTAAGCATTGGTGGAGCTGTACAGCCATCTACCAGATTAAAATGGGATGCTGTAAATGATAATGATATTATCGGTTATAAGATATATTGGAGAGATACTACTTCGCCACAATGGCAATATAGCCGATTTGTTGGTAATACAACCGATTACACGTTAGAGAACATTGTTATAGACAACTATCTTTTTGGTGTTGCCAGTGTTGGAAAGAATGGTGCAGAGAGTCTGATTCAGTTTCCAAAGCAGATAATTCGTTAAAAAATGTTAAATTTTTCTTAAGGGTGTAATTAGATTCAATAAAAATCGTCTATTTTGTAAACACAAACAATGTTCAAAAAAAGTTTATTTTTTATTGTTATTTTTACATTTTTATCGTGTAATTTGTCCGCGGGTAAAAAAGATGTAAACAAAACAGCTTTAACCAGTGTTGAACCTATGGAAGGATTGGAATTGGCAACCTTTGGTAACGGATGTTTTTGGTGTACCGAAGCTGTTTTTCAACAATTAGAAGGTGTAGTTAGTGTAGAACCCGGTTTTGCTGGTGGAAGCACTAAAAACCCATCTTATAAAGAGGTTTGTACAGGTTTAACTGGGCATGCTGAGGTTATTAGGTTATCTTTTGACCCTAAGGTTATAAGTTATACCGAATTGCTGGAAGTGTTCTTTAGTACTCATGACCCTACAACGTTGAACAGGCAAGGTGCAGATGTAGGAACTCAATACAGATCGGCAGTGTTCTATCATAATGAAGCTCAGAAGGAAGTAGCAGAAAAAATGATAAAAGAGTTGGACAAGGCTGGAGTTTATGACAATAAAATTGTTACGCAAGTAACTGAAGTTAATAATTATTATCCTGCAGAGGATTATCATAAGAACTATTACAACAATAATAAGGAACAACCTTATTGTAGAGCGGTGATAAACCCTAAGTTGGAAAAGTTCATGAAAACATACAAAGACAAACTGAAGAAGTAGAAAACTTGGTTGATTTTTGGTTTTTGAAGATTTGTTGGGATGTATTTCTCAGCAAATCTTCTTTTTTTAGTATCTTTCAATTAAAATAATTAAACAATGTCATATCAAAAATTTGAAGAGTATAATATGGAGGTAAAAGATGATATTATGCAAAAATACATATCCATAATTGATAGTTTAGGCGAAGATGTAAAAAGGCAAGGGCTTGTAAAAACTCCAGAAAGAGCTGCCAAAGCTATGCAATTTTTAACGCAGGGCTATCATATGGATGCCGAACAGGTATTAAAATCGGCCTTATTTGATGAAGATTATAGTGAAATGGTCATTGTTAAAGATATTGAATTGTATTCGCTTTGCGAACATCATATGTTGCCATTTTTTGGTAAAGCGCACGTAGCGTATATCCCTAATGGAAAGATTGTGGGGTTGAGTAAAATACCGAGAGTAGTGGATATTTATGCAAGACGTTTACAGGTTCAGGAACGGTTGACTGATCAGATAGTTAATACGTTAAACAAAGTTTTAAAACCTGCAGGTGTAGCTGTAGTTATTGAAGCAGCTCATATGTGTATGATGATGCGTGGTGTGCAAAAACAAAACTCTGTAACTACAACTTCTGCTTTTAGAGGAGCCTTCAAAAACATGGAAACCCGTAACGAATTCTTAAAACTGATCAGTGCCGATCTGTCATAAATAAATTTTGGCATTTTTGTTGCTATAGAATGATAAAACTGATTAAGAATGACAAATAGTAAAAACAAAAAACTAGCCCTCAGTATCCTTTTTGATGCCATCGGATTTATTCCCGGTATTGATTTGGTTTGGGCGCCGCTTTCGGGTTATTTAATGACCAAAATGTATAAAGGTACAACTGGTAAGGTAGCAGGGGTTATTACATTTATTGAAGAAGCATTTCCTTTCTTTGATATAATACCAACCTTTACGATTATGTGGGTATATACGTATGTATTTGAGAAGAAAAAAGAGCCCGTTTACGAAGTTTAAGCCTCTTCTTTAAAAAATCGTTTAAAGCCAAGGCGACTCAACATCTTTTTTTCAAAGTTCCAAAAGAATTGATATTCACCAAAGAACCATCCTATGGCTACTATAAGCACTTGGTAGATAGGGAATATCAATAAAATACGCAATGGCCTATACATCCAAGGATTAGTAGTTTCCTGATGCAAACCAATCAATTCTAAAAAAGGTTTTGCTATTAATAATGATGTATAGCCGGTGATTGAAAATACAAGTAATACTTTTACAACTTGCCAGTTACTTTGCAACCTCCAACGTTTTTTTAATTTTTCCATATTCTTCAGAAGCTGCAAAAGTAACAGATTATAAGTAATAAAAAAAGCCAAGTGAATACTTGGCTTTTTTATATGATAAGAAGATTTTATCTCTTTCCGAAAAGGCCTTCTAATAAGCCACCCAATCCACTTTTCTTTTGTCCGCCACCAGAGCCTAAGATCATTCCTGCTACATCATCAATAATACTGCCATCACCATCAGCATCTAATAATCTTTCAACCATACTTTGTTGTTGTTGGCCTTGTCCGCCAAGTAATCCGCCAAGGAGATCACCTATACCATTTTGGTTAGAAACATTTTGTTGACGAGCCTGTTTGCCCAACACACCCATAATTACAGGGGCGGCAACTTTTAATATTTGCATGGCAGAACCCATATCAATTCCACTAGACTTACTAACTGCACCAGCTACGTTTTGCTCTTTTCCGCCAAAAACGTGACCTAAAATTCCAGCACCGTCTTGTAATACATCGTCATCAATACCTCCGCCACCTAAAATACTTCCTAAATTGTCTAGAATACCTCCGCTATGTTTTTCATTGCCTAATGCGCTTAATAATCCGTTGGCGCCTTGCTCAGTTTTTGCATTGTTTTTCATGGCACCTAATATTAGTGGAAGTGCAGCGTTCAAAGCTGAAGCTGTTTTGTTCTTATCCTGACCAAGTTGTTGGCTGGTTCCATTGATTAAGGTTTTTCCTAAATCACTGTTCAATAAATCTAAAATGTTGCTCATTCTACTGTAGTTTTTGTTATTTTTAATAAGGTGCTACAATATACAAATATTTAGGGTTTGCGGTGCAGGTCTTTTTAAAAAAGCAATATTTTAGTATTCAACTAGTTTTTTTTATCTTTCAAAAAAATAAAATATCATAATTTATATGAAGAAAATAGCGCTGCATTGGCAGATACTAATAGGCATGTTACTTGGTGTAATTGCAGGTATTATAATGGCCTCAATTGATGGTGGAAAAGAAATTATTCAAGATTGGATAAAACCTTTCGGAAAGATTTTCATAAACCTTTTAAAGTTAATAGCAGTTCCGTTGATTTTGGCTTCCTTAATTAAAGGAGTATCTGACCTAAAAGATATTTCCAAACTTTCTAAAATGGGAGGCCGCACCATAGCAATTTATATAATGACCACAGTTATTGCTGTGTCAATCGGACTCGTATTGGTAAATATTATAAAACCGGGTAATTCAATCACAGAATCAACTAGAATAGAAATGGTTGAAAACTATAGCGGAGATACTGCAAAGTATAAAGAAGATGCCCAAAAGCAGAGAGATAGCGGTCCATTACAAGCATTAGAAGATTTAGTGCCGGAGAATATTTTTAGTGCTGCCAGCGATAATAAAAATATGCTTCAGGTAATTTTCTTTGCTATTTTCTTTGGGATAGGTTTAATATTGATACCCGAAGAAAAAGGAAAAACAGTAAAAGATTTTTTTGATGGATTTAATGAAGTCATTTTAAAAATGATAGATATCATTATGTTAGCAGCTCCTTATGGTGTATTTGCTTTGTTGGCAGCTTTGGTGGTAGAATCACCAAGTGTTGATCTGTTTAAAGCGCTTGCTTGGTATGCCATTACCGTTGTCTTAGGATTGTTGTTGATGATTGTTGTTTACAACACATTTGTTGCCGTTTTTGTAAAGAAAAGCCCTTCTTTTTTTATGAAAGGAATATCTCCTGCACAATTATTAGCGTTTAGTACCAGTTCTAGTGCTGCAACGTTGCCGGTAACAATGGAAAGAGTTACAGAGCATTTAGGGGTAGAAGAAGAAGTTTCCAGTTTTGTATTGCCAATAGGAGCAACCATTAATATGGATGGAACTAGTCTATATCAGGCTGTTGCTGCGGTTTTTATAGCACAGGCTTTTGGTATGGATTTATCATTAGGTACACAATTAGGTATAATTGTAACAGCTACTTTAGCCTCTATCGGTAGTGCTGCAGTTCCGGGTGCAGGTATGGTAATGTTAGTTATTGTGTTGGCACAAGCAGGAATACCAGAGGCCGGATTAGCACTCATCTTTGCGGTAGATAGGCCGTTGGATATGTGTAGAACGGTTGTTAATGTAACTGGCGATGCCACTGTTTCTATGATGGTAGCTAAATCTGTTGGTAAATTAGGTGAACCTGATGTTAAAGACTGGGATGATAATTATCACCACAAACAGAAAAATTAAAGCGCATGAATATTTGTTTTTTAATGTATCCTTGGGAAAAAATAGACCCTGAAAAAGATTCTAGTTTAACACTCATTAAAGAATGTGTAAGAAGAAAGCATGGGGTTGCATTGTGTACCCCTGCTAATTTAACCATAAGAAATAGTGTTACCTACGCTTCATGTACTGTTGTTGGCAGAATGGATAAAGTACCAAAATCCATGAGAACATTTTATAATAAAGCTGAGCTGAGAGAGGAAATGCTTCCATTGGCGGGTTTTGATGTTATCTTTATGAGAGCCAACCCTCCGTTAGATCCTATAATGCTTAACTTTTTAGATTCTGTAAAAGATGATGTTTTTATCATCAATTCACTCCAAGGATTGAGAGAGGCCAATAATAAATTATATACTGCTGCTTTTGGCGATTCTCATAGCAATATTATTCCTGCTACGCATGTTTCAAAGAACAAAGAGTACCTTATCAATCAGATTAAAGAATCAAAATCTGATAAAATGATATTAAAACCATTGAATGGTTATGGAGGCTCTGGAGTTATTTTGATTGAGAAATCAGCTATGTCTAACATCAACTCATTGTTAGATTTTTATATATCCAACTCAGATGGCACGTCCAATTATGTGATACTTCAAGATTATATAGAAGGAGCTGACCAAGGCGATGTTAGAGTATTGATCTTAAATGGGGAGCCCATCGGTGCTATGCGCAGAATTCCGGGTTCTGATGATCATCGTTCTAATATTTCTGCCGGAGGTTCGGTTGCAAAGCACTCCTTAACAAAAGAGGAAAAACAACTGTGTAAACAAATTGGTCCTAAATTGGTTAAAGACGGTTTGTACTTTGTAGGTATCGATGTAATAGGAGGTAAGTTGGTAGAGGTTAATGTAATGAGTCCCGGAGGTATTACTTATATGAATAAAGTTTATAAAACAAGACTGGAAGAAAAAGTAATTGATTTTGTTGAAACGAAAGTGCTGGACAAGTTACAAGCATTCGATAGACGTTCCAGACTTAGAAAAACAGTTGAAGACGCTTAGTTTTGCTGCATGATACGATTATCTGTTGAAGAGATCATTCAAAAGATCAACAATCAGGAAGTTTTTGAGGCTGTAGCCGAAGATTACTCTTTTACATTAAAAATTGATGATTATGTACATTTCGTATGTGGAGCTGTACATGATGGGCATCAATTTAGGAAAGAACTGTGGGATAACTGCTTGCACACAGAATATGACAGATGGTTTGAAGAAGACCCACAAACCAAAGAAATGATTAAAACGCATCCTATTGTTATAGCAGGGTTAGATTCACGTTTTGAATATGATTTGAACCGACCCCCAGAAAGTGCTATTTATACAGATGCCTGGGGCAAACAGCTTTGGAAAACCCCGCTTCCGGAAGAAATGAAAAACAGAAGCTTGCAAAAACATCATAATTTTTATAGAGTTACCAATGCGCTTATCTCTAAGATAGAAGAAGTGCACGGCGTTTGCATAGTGTATGATATGCATTCGTATAATTGGCGCCGTTGGGATAAGGAAGTACCCACATGGAATTTAGGGACTTTAAATATTGATAATGAAAGGTTTGGAAAAGTTATAGAACAGTGGCAGCAAATCTTGTCTGAAATGAAACTGCCAAACAATATTGTTTCGAATTGTAACATTAATGATACATTTCAGGGCAATGGTTATTTTTTAAAATATATCACTAAAAATTTTAGAAATACCTTAGTTTTGGCAACCGAAATCAAAAAAGTATATTGTGATGAGTTGGGACAAGTAATTTTCCCAGAAGTAGTAACTGCCGTGGAAGATTATTTAAAAACTCATTTAAAAGAGCACGCAAAAGATTTTTATAAACAATTTGCGTAAAATACTATTATGGAACAGAATGTAGCTGTAGCAGATAAAGCGTTGTATGATATTGATAGTCAATTGGATAAATTAGTTCAGAAGATTGAACTTTTGAGTTATATAAATCCGTTAAACTTAGAATCTGAAAAAGAAAAGTTCTTTGCCTCCAAATATTTAACTGATCCTGTTTTTGAATATCCGCCTATAAATTTTGATAAATTCAAACTTCACAAAAAGTTGTTCCACTTACCGATAGGAGAAATTGAAGATAAAAGTATACGGCAACTTTATGAAGATATAATCTATGCTTACTCTGGGTTGATACAGTGTATAGAAACCATCGGAACGGGCAAAAAATTCTATTATAATAGTTTGCGTTCTTTTGGGTCTCCAACAGAGAATGATGTGGAAAATGCAAAATT
>JAGQYU010000003.1:32072-41890 GCA_020435885.1 Flavobacteriaceae bacterium | reverse complement strand
GAAGCTGAACGTTTTTTTAGAGAGTATTCAAAGCAATATCAGTTTACATTTAGTATTAAGCAATCAACCAATATGTCTGCTATTGCTATGGTATTGAATAATATCCGGTCGCTTATCCTTAATGCTAAGCATACTTTTTCTGATGATGAAATTGCTATTTTAACTAATCATGAGATTGGTGTACACATGGTAACTACCATGAATGGATTGCAACAGCCTTTAAAGATATTTTCGCATGGGTTTCCGAATAATGTAGAAACTCAGGAAGGGTTGGCTGTTTTCAGCGAGTATATGTCTGATAATTTAACACTTAAGCGCTTAAAAGAATTGGCTTACAGAGTTATTGCTGTTGATGGTTTGGCTAAAGGATATTCTTTTTCTAAGACATTCAGGATGTTGGTTAACCTGTATAATTTACATAAAGAAGAGGCTTTTTATATTACGGTGAGAGTCCATAGAGGTGGAGGTTTTACTAAAGACCATCTCTACCTTACCGGATTAAAAAAGGTGTACGACTATTACAAACAAGGCAAAGACCTTAGTTTATTGCTTACCGGAAAAGTATCTATAGAATATATAAAAGAAATATCATATTTAATTGATAAAAAAAATGCAATCTTTTCAAAGCACATAACCAGTTCATTCTCAAATAATAAAAATTCAAACAAAACCATTGATTTTATTTTAAATAACCTAAAGTGATTTTTATTTCAGGATTTTTTGAAAGTTGATTGTTTTTATATCAAATATGAAAAAGAAAAAAAATCCATGAAAACAGGTATTTTTAAAATTACCCAGATGCTCTATTGCGCAGTATCAGTTTATTATATAAGTTTGACATGTATTTCGTTAATTCTCGGTTATGCTCTACACGGCAAAGTTTCAAAGTGTAAAGGTAGCCAATATAATTTTCTCTTATCTAATATTGATTAGATTTTAAAAGTAAGTTTAACAAAGTTGATTTGCCTATGGTAAAATTAAATTACACTATAGTCACGTCATTAAAAGAGGTTTAATTGCTAGGCCTCACAAGATCTTAAAAAAATTTATTTGAACTGAATTAGGATGTTACTTTCCTTGTGAAAAGCTAACATAGGAATTTTACACCCTAAAATTAACGAGAAAATTGAATTTAACGAATTGATAATCAGTATTTTATATTAAAAAATTAGAGAAAATTAACGAAAAAAGTAAGCGATAAAAATCCTTTCTCCCCCACAAACTGAATTCTCTCACCAAGAATTCTAAGAAAAATTAAAGTTGAACAAAAAAACAAACAATATCATGAAAAAAGCAGTTTTAACCTTAGTAGTAGTTTTAGTGGGATTAGTAGGATTTTCACAAACCAACAATCAGAAATTAAAATATGTAACCACTGCACCAGACGGTACAGTAGCTATGACCGTACTAGATGATCTATCATCAAATGATATCAAATTAGAATCAGCTAATGATTTTTACAGATACGAGATATTAGAACCAACAACAGCAGAGGCTGTATATGAATCAACCAATATGGGTAAAGAATGTACTATAGACAAGTCTCAGTTATCAGCCGGTACGTATGATATTAGATTGTACACTTCAAACTTTGTAATTACATCAAAGATTACCATATCAGCAAGCAGAAAAATACACTCACCTGCTATAGCACCAGTACAGGATGTAGTAGCAGCCAGAGAATAGCATACACAATAAGAAGCAACAAACCCATTTATAAAGAAGCAGAAATCCTTTCTCCCCACAAACTGAATTCTCTCACCAAGAATTCGAAAATAAAATTAAAGTTGAACAAAAAAACAAACAATATCATGAAAAAAGCAGTTTTAACCTTAGTAGTAGTTTTAGTGGGATTAGTAGGATTTTCACAAACCAACAATCAGAAATTAAAATATGTAACCACTGCACCAGACGGTACAGTAGCAATGACAGTATTAGATGATCTATCATCAAATGACATGAAATTAGAATCAGCCAATGATTTTTACAGATACGAGATATTAGAACCAACAACAGCAGAGGCTGTATATGAATCAACCAATATGGGTAAAGAATGTACTATAGACAAGTCTCAGTTATCAGCCGGTACGTATGACATCAGATTGTACACTTCAAACTTTGTCATCACATCAAAGATCACCATATCAGCAAGTAGAAAAATACACTCACCTGCTATAGCACCAGCACAAGATGCAGTAGCAGCCAGAGACTAATCAAAAAAAAGAATATTGTTATGAGAAGATCTGCAATGATTAAAATTATCATATTCGTATACGCTGTTCTTTTGTTTACCATAAAAAACTATGCTCAAAATTTTGATGAGGTAGATAATGTAAGCCACGATATAGCTTACTATAGAGAAAGCATGGCAACAGCACCAATTATTAAAGTGCTGTATGGTAGACCGGTATTAGAAGATGGAAAAACCTTTGAACAAGAAGTAACATATGATAAAATATGGAGAACCGGAGCCAATGAAGCTACAGAAATAAGATTTTATAATGATGTAGTTTTTGGAGATAAGACAATAAAAGCAGGCACTTATGTGTTATTATCTATCCCGGGAGAAAATGAATGGGAAGTAATTCTCAACAAAAAATTAGATGTTTGGGGAGCTTTTCAATACGATCCTTCTCAAGACATTGCAAGAATTAAAGTACCTGTAAGTAAAGCAGAAAGACTCGATGCCTTTTCCATAGCATTCAAGAGAATTAGAAACGAAATACAACTTGTTATGGGTTGGGATACAGTAAGAGTCAAAATCCCTATAAAAATAGAGGAAACAGTGGTTGCTAAATTATAGGTAAATTACACCAAACCATCACCCATCTTCGATGGTTTGGTTCTTTTTTTAAAGAAACAAATTTTTCTGTTCGTCTGTAGGTATCATACAACTCTCCCTTTTGCCAAACCACACATATCTTTTTTTAGCTACAAAATCATAAAAAACATCCCTTATCGGTTTGGGAATTATGATAAGCACATAAGCAAACTTCCATAAACCATCCAAATATTTGGATATTCTTAAAGCAGCAGTAGATTTTGTATAAATGTTGCCCTTTTCTACAAAGACGATAGTATCTAATGTAATTTTTTTTTCAAGATGTTGTAACAAAATTTCTTTAGCAACGTCAGATTGTAATGAAGCATAATAAAAATGTTGCTTTTTATTTCTTTTGATGATAAATTGAACGGAGCTGTTGCATAAGTTGCAAACACCGTCAAAAAGAATTATGTTAGAATCATCAAGGTTAATCATCATCTAAAAGTAACAAAAAAGAAAATTAATCGTCTTTTAACATAAAATTAGGAATATCAACAACAACCAATGCCTAAATTCGTAATAAAATTAGCCCAATGATAAAAATTGAGAAGCTTCATAAGTCTTATCCAATCGGAAAAGACTCTCTTCATGTACTTAAAGGTTTAGATCTTCATATAAAAGAAGGAGAATTTGTTTCAATTATGGGGTCATCCGGTTCAGGAAAATCAACACTATTAAATATTATAGGTTTATTAGATACTCATGATTCCGGAAACTATTATTTAAATGATCAACTTATTGAAAAGTTAGATGAAAAGAAAGCTGCTATTTTAAGGAATAAATTTTTGGGCTTCATTTTTCAGTCATTCAATCTAATAACCTATAAAAGTGCTTTGGAAAATGTAGCACTTCCATTATATTATCAAGGTATAGGAAGAAAAGAGCGCAATGAAATTGCTATGAAATATCTTGAAAAAGTTGAATTAGCAGATTGGGCTAATCATTTGCCTAGCGAACTTTCCGGAGGGCAAAAACAGCGTGTGGCGGTAGCAAGAGCATTGGTTACTAAACCAAAAGTAATTCTTGCTGATGAACCAACAGGAGCACTTGATTCAGTAACTTCCAATGCAGTTATGGACATGTTAGAAGAAATTAATGCTGAAGGAATGACTATTTTAGTAATTACCCACGAAGAAGATATTGCTGAAAGAACCCACAGAATAGTTAGGCTAAAAGATGGTATCATTACCAGTGATGAAAGAACAAAAAAATCTGTTAGCGTTTAGTATATGTTTGATCTGGATCGTTGGATAGAGATTTTTCAAACTATTAGTAAAAATAAGTTAAGAACTATTTTATCTGGTTTTACTATTGCTTTTGCTATTCTTCTGTTTACACTTTTGTTTGGTATTGGTAACGGGTTAAAACACACATTTGAACGTGATTTTGCCAGAGATGCTCAAAATTCAGTATATATAAATTCTGGAGTTACTACTAAGCCTTACAAAGGATTACAAAGTGGAAGGCGAGTGCAGTTTAGAAATGATGATATCAAATTTATCAATGAAAAATTTGAGAATGATATCCAATACTTTAGCCCTAACATTCAACGTTTTAACGTACAAGCAATATATAAAGGAGAACAAAGTAATTATACTGTAAGAGGTGTTTATCCTGATTACCAGCCATTAGAGGAAGCCATTATAGAAGAAGGTAGGTTTATCAGTGCCTTGGATATTAAGAATAAAGCAAAAGTAATTGCGGTTGGCAAAATGGTTGAAAAAGACCTTTTTGGCAGCAAAGGTGCTTTAGGTAAAGATATTAGTTTGGATGGTATCTCTTATAAAGTAATAGGAGTATTTAGTGACCCCGGAGGTGATAATGATGAACGATATATTTATACGCCATTTTCTACGGCTCAATCTATGTATAGAGATTATGATGAACTTGATTATATGGGCTTGACCTATAACCCAAAACTTAGTATAGACCAAGCGTTGGCATTTTCAGGTTTGCTTGAAAAGACTTTAAAAGAAAAACATAGTGTAGATCCTAGAGACCAAGGTGCAGTACGAGTTTTTAATTATGCCGAAGGTGCTAAGAATGTACAGCAATTTATGTTTGTTATCAATTTTATTATAATTTTTATTGGAATAGGAACCTTAATAGCTGGTATTATTGGTATTAGTAATATAATGGTGTATATAGTAAAAGAGCGTACTAAAGAATTAGGTATCCGTAAAGCTATTGGTGCAACACCAACATCTATTATTAGTATGATTATGTTAGAATCCATATTTATAACTGCTATAGCAGGATATTCTGGATTAATGATAGGTATTTTTGTATTAAAATCTTTAGGTGATAGTTTGGAAAAATATTTTATTCTTAATCCGAGTGTTGAGACCTATGTTGTTGTTGGAGCTACCATAATTTTAATTATTGCAGGTACCATTGCAGGTTACATTCCGGCAAAAAGAGCAGCGCAGATAAAACCGATTGTAGCATTAAATGATGAATAGATGATCAAGTTTTTATTTGATAGTGATACATGGCAAGAAATTTACGGTAGTATTCGCAAGAATAAACTACGTACAGCCATTACTATTATTGGAGTAATGTGGGGTATTTTCTTGTTGGTAGTACTTTTAGGAGCGGCCCGTGGTTTTGAAAATAACTTTAATAGATTATTCGGAAATTTTGCTACAAACAGTGTTTTTGTTTGGGCCCAACAAACTAGCCAACCTTTTAAAGGTTTTCAAGAAGGTAGAAGCATCACACTTAAAATGGCTGACCTGTACGCCATTAGAAGAGAGATAAAAGGGTTAGAATTTGTAGTTCCTAGACATAGGGGGCAAGCATTAGCAGTTAATGATTTTAAAACAGGCACCTTTGGAGTTTTTGGTGATTACCCTGAGTTGGATAAAGTTGAAAAGAAAGATTTGGTGTATGGAAGGTTTATTAATAATAATGATATTAAGGAGAGGAAGAAAGTCTGTGTTATAGAAGAAGAAATCTATAAACAACTTTTTGATAAAGATGTTAATCCTATAGGAGAATATATAAAGATTAATGATATAAATTTTGAGGTAGTAGGCATGTATAAAATTAGTAGTGTTCGTATGGGAGGGCCTCAAGGAAATATACATATACCTTTTACTACATTTCAGCAAGTATATAATAGAGGAGATAGTATAGGTTGGTTTATGATTACTGGAACTCCAGATTCTGATATCAAACAAATTGAAGCTGATGTTAAATTGTTACTTAGAAATTTACATAAAGTCCATCCACAAGATGAAAGAGCCTTTGGAAGTTTCAATTTAGGAGAGGCATTTGATAAATTTATGGGCTTTTTATTGGGAATGCAATTCTTAACATGGTTTGTAGGTATTGCTACACTTATTGCAGGAGTTTTTGCTATTGGTAATATATTACTGATTACAGTAAAAGAACGTACAAAAGAAATTGGAATTCGGAGAGCAATTGGTGCAACACCTTGGGAGGTAAAACGTCAGATTATTTTAGAATCAGTCTTTTTGACAAGTATTGCAGGGGCTTTGGGAATAATTTTCGGAGGTTTTATTTTGATGTTACTGGATTACTTTGCTGGAAGAGGTGATGAACCTACCCTTACAAACCCGACAGTAAATATACCCGTAGTCATAATAGCAGCAATAACATTAGTAGTTCTAGGTACTTTAATTGGTTTGATACCTGCCCATACGGCTGTAAGTGTAAAACCAATTGATGCCTTAAGAGAAGAGTAAGATCAATCAACTAGCATAAAAATTAAAAATAGAAATGAAAAAAAAGATAATTTTTGGTACAATAGCAGTTTTGTTATTAGCAGTTTTAATTTGGTTTGGAAAGAAAAATTCTCAGTCGCCTGTAGAGTTTGAAACTGAAAAAGCCTTTAAAGCAACTATTGTTAAAAAAACTGTAGCAACAGGCAAAGTTACTCCTTTGGAAGAGATTGAGATCAAACCTCAAATTTCTGGTATTATTGATAAAATTTATTTTGAAGAGGGTGCTAAAGTTAAAAAAGGCGACCTTATTGCAAAAGTAAGAGTTGTACCTAATGAACAATCATTGGCCAGTGCAAGAGGTAGAGTTAACAGTGCTCAAATTCAGTTGAATAATGCTGAAACTTCTTATAATAGAAATAAAGGATTGTATGATAAAGGTGTAATTTCAAGATCTGAATTTGAAACTATTGAGTTAACCTATAATCAGGCCAAACAAGATTTGATAAACGCTCAAAACGATTATCAGATCATTAAAAGAGGATCGGTAGGTTCTGGAGGTTCTGCCAACACGAATGTTTATGCTCAAATTGCAGGAACGATTCTTGAAATCCCTGTAAAAGAAGGCGATCAGGTTATACAAAGTAACAATTTTAACGCAGGTACAACTATTGCTTCCATTGCAGATATGACCAAAATGATCTTTGAAGGAAAAGTAGACGAAGCTGAAGTAGGAAAGATTAAAAACGGAACTGTTTTGGAAGTTTCATTAGGAGCTATTGAAAAGAAAAAATATCCTGCAAAGTTGAACTTTATTGCACCGAAAGGAACAGAAGAGAATGGTGCTGTTCAATTTAAGATAAAAGGCGATGTAACCTTGGATGATGAATATTTTGTGCGTGCCGGATACAGTGCAAATGCTGATATTGTTTTAGAGAAAAAAGACAGTGTTTTATCTATCAAAGAGGCGTTGTTACAATTTGATAAAAAGACAGAGGCCCCATATGTTGAAGTTAAAGTGGGTGATCAAAAATTTGAACGCAGAGACCTTGAATTAGGAATTTCTGATGGGGTTAATGTGGAAATTATTTCAGGAGTTACTGCAGAAGATGAAATTAAGATTTGGAATAAAACTTCTAAGAAAGAAGAGGAAGAACCAAATAACTCATAAAAATTAGATAGTTTTAGTTGATATAAGCCTTCTTTCAAATCTGAAAGAAGGCTTATGTTTTTTAAATAAATTGTTTCGCTATTTTTTCAGCTTTTCTAGTTTCCGTATAATCATAAAAACCTTCACCTGACTTTACACCTAGTTTACCGGCTGTAACCATATTCACTAAAAGAGGGCAGGGGGCATATTTTGAGTTTCCAAAACCTTCGTATAATACATTAAGAATGGATAAACACACATCTAAGCCGATGAAGTCAGCTAACTGTAGTGGCCCCATAGGGTGTGCCATTCCCAGTTTCATAACAGTGTCGATTTCATAAACACCTGCAACACCTTCGTAAAGTGAATAGATGGCTTCATTCAACATAGGCATTAATATCCTGTTGGCTATAAACCCGGGGTAATCATTAACTTCAACAGGGACTTTATTAAGTTTTTTAGAAAGTTCCATTATCAAATTCGTCACTTCATCCGATGTGGAATAGCCTCTAATAACTTCAACCAATTTCATAATAGGTACAGGGTTCATAAAGTGCATACCTATTACTTTATCAGGTCTTGAAGTAACTGCTGCAATCTTGGTAATAGAAATTGAAGAAGTATTGGTTGCTAAGATGGTATCTTCAGCACAAATACTATCCAGATCTCTAAAAATATTGAGTTTTAGCTCAGTATTCTCAGTTGCAGCTTCAATTACTAAACCTGCATATTGCACACCTTCTTTAATGGAAGTGTAGGTCTGAATATTCTGTAATGTTTCATTTTTTTCATTTTCTGAGATGGTCTCTTTTGCCACCATCCTATCTAGATTTTTAGTTATGGTAGCTACTCCTTTTTCCAGAGCTTTCTCAGAAACATCTATAAGTTGAACTTTATATCCAAATTGTGCGAAAGTATGGGCAATTCCATTTCCCATAGTTCCGGCTCCAATTACAGCTATGTTTTTCATAAAATAAGTTAAATTTAATTAGTTATTGTGGTGGCATTGTGCCAAATATTTTATCCCAAAATGTTGTGGAAACACCAAATGCTTTATCAGGATATTTATAGTGATGCAAACTGTGATGTTTCCATAAATGTTTAAATCTTTTTGGAGGTTTATGAACGTGTGTTGCTCTGTGAACAAATGAATACAGCAAGTATCCTAAAAAGAAGCCTGGAAAATAGGCCCATGTGTAAGAGGCTAAGTTTAAAATGCTGAATATGGCAAAGAATATCAGGAATAATATGGTTGCCATGATAAGTCCGGGAACAGGTGGCATCAGTAATCGCTCTTTATCCCTTGGATATAAATGATGAGAACCGTGCATTATAAAATGAAAACGTTGTACAAATTTGTTTTCATTGATCCAATGGAAAAGAAAACGATGCAACAGATATTCGGCCAACGTCCACGAAAGAATAGCAAAAACAAAAATTGCTAAAAAAGTTAAAAACGGAATGTTTTTTATAAAAAGTGCTACATAAATAAGAGCAGCTATAGCTATACCATACACAATAACGTTGTTGGTAACATTTGTTTTTGTTAAATTTTCTAAAAATGGATTTTTAAAAATAGTTGCCTGCCCTTTGTTATTCTCAGTAGTTACTTTTAGCGATGACATGTTTAGAGTTGTTGTATTTCTCTTATAATTTGATGTGCTACCTGCAGTGCCTTCCCTCCGTGACTTAGTGTAACTATAGGCTCGGTTTCATTTAGAATAGCATCTGCAAAGGTTTCAAGTTCCTCTAAAATTGCATTGTTTGGTTGTACAGTTGGGTTTTCAAAATATATTTGTTTTTTAATGCCTTCGGCATTTTGTAATATCATGGCAAATTCATCCGGATTTTCCGGAACATCTTTCATTTTAACCACTTCGCATTTCTTCTCTAAAAAATCTACAGAAATATACGCATCTTTTTGGAAAAAGCGTGCTTTTCGCATATTCTTCAAAGAAATTCTGCTGGCTGTTAAATTGGCTACGCATCCGTTTTCAAATTCAATTCTTGCATTGGCAATATCAGGAGTTTCACTAATAACTGCCACACCGCTTGCGTGGATATGTTTTATTCTAGATTTTACTACATTCAATATTATATCAATATCATGTATCATCAAATCTAATACCACAGGAACATCAGTGCCTCTAGGGTTGAA
>JAGQYU010000003.1:25454-31937 GCA_020435885.1 Flavobacteriaceae bacterium | reverse complement strand
GCTTCGGCCTCACTAACTGTATTGGTTATCGGTTTCTCAATAAAAACATGTCGCCCTTTAATAATAGCTTCTTTGGCACATTCAAAATGTGATAGTGTAGGTGTAACGATATCCACAACTTCTACATTATCAATCAGCTCAGAAACCGTTTCAAAAGGTCTATAACCAAACTCGGCGGCAACTTTTTTGGCATTTTCTTTATCAGGATCATAAAAGCCTACTAACTCATATTTATCAGACTGTTGTAATAACCTTAAATGTATCTTACCAAGATGACCGGCACCTAAAACACCAACTTTTAACATAAAAAATAATTTTTAACAAAGTTAAGAAATATGAGTTTTTTAATGATTCTTTTATAAAATTATTTAATTAATTTCACTGCATGGTAATCAATGATACACCCAAGCACAAAGGTCTTAGAAACCAGCTGGTTAAAGTTGTAAAAAGTAAAGGAATTTCTGATGAAAATATATTGAAAGCTATTTCTGAAATACCTAGACATCTTTTTATGGACTCTGGTTTTATTGATTTTGCCTATCAAGATAAAGCTTTTCCGATTGGTGCAGGGCAGACCATTTCACAACCCTATACAGTTGCTTTTCAAACAGAACTACTTCAAATAGAAGCAGGAGATAAAGTACTGGAAATAGGTACAGGTTCTGGTTATCAGACTGCTGTATTGATAGCGCTTAAAGCGGAAGTTTATAGTATTGAAAGGCAGAAAGAGCTTTATGAAAAGACTCGTAAGTTTTTGCCTAAATTAGGTTATGTAGCCAAAAAACTAAAGTATGGTGATGGTTACAAGGGTTGGGAAGAATATGCTCCATTCGATAAAATATTGGTAACAGCCGGGGCGCCTTTTGTGCCAAAACCTTTATTAGAACAATTAAAAATAGGAGGGAAGTTAGTTATTCCTGTTGGGGATGATGTGCAAGTAATGACACTTTACATCCGTACTGGAGAAAAGGAATTTGAAAAACATGAATTTGGTGAATTCCGTTTTGTACCTATGTTACAGGAAAAGGAAAAGTAATTTACACAGCTTTCAGGCTTAGATCCATATTATAGACCGAATGTGTCAGCGCTCCTGATGAAATATAATTTACACCGCATTCGGCATATTTTCTGGCTGTTTCTTCAGTAATTCCACCAGAAGACTCTGTTAAACATTTATTGCCAATTATTTTTACAGCTTTTTTAGTATCATCATAATTAAAGTTATCTAACAAAATTCTATACACCCCTTCTGACTGTAAAATTATTTCAACCTCTTTTAAATCTCTGGCCTCCACAATTATTTTAAGCTCTTTATTAGTATCTTTTAAGTATTGTTTCGTTTTATCAATTGCTTTTGTAATGCCTCCGGCAAAATCTATATGATTGTCTTTCAGCATAATCATATCATATAAAGCAAATCTATGATTTTCTCCGCCACCTATTTTTACTGCCCATTTTTCCAAAGCACGTATTCCGGGGGTGGTTTTTCGGGTATCTAATATTTTCGTTTTTGTACCTTTTAATAAGTCTGCAAAAAGACGTGTTTTTGTAGCGATGGCACTCATCCGCTGCATAGCGTTTAATACCAATCGTTCTGCTTTTAGAATGGATTGGGAACTTCCTTCAACATAAAAAACAACATCACCAAAACTTACTTTCGCTCCATCTTCTATAAGCGTTTCAACCTTTAAGCTTTCATCAATATAGTTAAAAACCATTTTGGCAAACTCAACTCCGGCAATAATTCCTTCGTCTTTTACCAAAAGTTTGGCTTTTCCTTTGACTTCTTTTGGGATGCATGCCAGTGAGCTGTGATCTCCATCACCAACATCTTCACGGATAGCATTTTTAATGATTATATCTAGCTCTTGCTGAAATTGTTCTTTACTGATCATATTGATAGGACTTTGCAAGCAAAAATAAGTTTTATATTTACTTCATGAAAATAAAACTATTGGTCATAGGTAAAACGGATGATAAAAACTTACAACAGTTGATTGATGATTATCAAAAGCGGTTGGGGTTTTATAGTAAGTTTAAAATGATTGTTATTCCTGATATAAAAAATGCTAAAAATCTAACTGAAAATCAACAAAAAGAGAAAGAAGGAGAGCTGATTTTGAAGCAATTAGATTCTTCTGATGAACTGATCTTATTGGATGAAAAAGGGAAGGGATTTCGCTCTGTTGAGTTTGCTGATCTTTTGCAAAAAAAGATGAATTCTGGTATAAAACAATTGGTATTTGTTGTGGGCGGGCCTTATGGTTTTTCTGATGAAGTATATAAAAAGGCAAATGCGAAAATATCATTATCTAAAATGACATTTTCGCATCAAATGATTCGTCTTTTTATGGTTGAACAGTTGTACCGTGCTTTTACCATTTTAAAGAATGAGCCATATCACCATGAATAGTTTATATACTTGCCAAGGCTTGGTCTAGATCCCAAATAATATCTTCAGCATTTTCAACGCCTATTGATAAGCGTATCAAATTATCGGTAATATTCATACGTTCTCTATGCTCAGCATTAACTCCTGCATGGGTCATAGTTTTTGGATGTTGAGCCAAACTTTCGGTACTGCCAAGACTTACAGCTAATTTGAATAATTTTAGAGCGTTTAAACATTTAAAAGCTTCTTTTTCACCACCTTTTACGTAAACGGATATCATAGCTCCAGGAGCTTCGCATTGTTTTTTATAGATAGCGTACTCCGGAGTTCCTTCTTTAAGTAAACCAAGATAGTTTACATGTTCCACTTTAGGATGATTATTGAGAAATTCAGCTATTTGCTGGGCATTTTTTGTCTGTCTGTCCATTCTAACTTTTAGCGTTTCCAAACTTCTAAGTAATAACCAAGCCGTGTGTGGTCCAAGCATATTGCCAAGAAATGTACGAAGCGTTTTTACCCTTACCATAATATCTTTTGATCCTAGAACAGCACCTGCAATTAAATCACTATGACCGCCTATATATTTTGTGGCAGAATATACCACTATATCCGCACCAAATTGTAATGGATGCTGCCAAATAGGCCCCATATATGTATTGTCAACTGCCAGATATACTTTTCTGTCTGCTGTACTGAAACGTTTGGCTATTTTGCTGTAAGCCTCAATATCCATAATATCATTGGTTGGATTGGCCGGAGTTTCAAAATAGATCATTGCTAACTTATCTGCTTTTCCGGAGGCTTCTATTTGTTTGATAACGTTATCAATACTTTCATCAGCATGGACATTCATTACCTCAATACCAATACTGGTTAGAAAATGCTCAATAAAATGATCGGTTCCTCCATAAAGTGGATTTCCGTGGACTAAAAGATCGCCAGGTTTTAAAAATTCAAGCATTATGGTGCTGATCGCCGCCATACCACTTTCAAATACAGCACAATCATCAGCCTTGTCCCATAAACACAATCTGTTCTCTAAGATTTCAAGGTTTGGGTTGTTAATACGGCTGTAAATTAGGCCTAATTCTTCTTTTGGGCCTTTATCACGTAATCCGTAAGCAAGCTCAAAAAATGCTTTGGCTTCTTCAGCAGTTCTATATTCAAAAGTTGAAGTTTGGAATATAGGGCATTTCACAGAACCTTCTGATAGTTCTGGGTTATAGCCGTAGCTCATCATAAGACTTTCCGGACTAAAACGATGTTCTTTCATAGGATGAATTATTAGTATATCAAAAATAATATAGAATGGAATATTTTCCAATTAAATGATAAATAATAGAATTATATTCTTTTTTAATATTTATTATAGTATATTTATCTTTTAAAGAAGTTTTATTAAGTATTTTTAGAATAATTTCCTGTAATGATTGATAGAATTGATAAATCCATCTTAAGACTATTGCATAACAATAGTAAACTCACTATAAAAGAGTTGGCTAATAAATTAGGATTAACACCTACGCCTATTTTTGAGCGAATTAAGAGGTTGGAAAAAGAAGATTACATAATGTCTTACAAAGCAGTTATAAATAGAAAAAAAGTAGGCTTTCCTTTATTGGTTTTTTGTAATATTTCTTTGAATCAGCATGAAGCTACTTCTATTTCAAAATTTGAAGAAGACATTCAAGAACTTGTAGAAGTAATTGAGTGTTACCATATTGGTGGTATGTTTGATTATCTGCTGAAAGTTGTTGCTAAAGATATGGACTCTTACCAATATTTTGTTGCTAAAAAACTAGCGTCCATAGAAAATATAAGGCAAGTACAAAGTGCTTTTGTTATGACAGAGGTAAAATCAGGGGTCAACTTACCTATATAGCAAAAAAAAGAAAAAAGAAATAACTATTTCTAAGCGTTGTGGTTAGAAACTCAATAGCAATAAGTTATTGTTTTAGGCCTATAATCGTATTGGATTTTGATCGATACGAAGTTCATCAAGCATATCTTGCGTAAACTTATAATGGCCTCGTCTGGTAATAACTTTAAAGCGGTAATGTCTTAGTTTGGAAAGCGTTTCTAAAAACTCCCATTTAGATTTTAACTGCTGAGGTTTTTCAGATCTTACACCAATCTCAAAGTAGTGTTTGCTTCCGTTTAGTTCAGCTTCTATATCAGGGCCAATATGTTCTTGGCTACCAACCTTATGGTATTTTGTTGGTATTTGATAACCATTAATTTCAGCTCTGATGTTTTTAAAACCTTGCTTTTCTAAGTATTTTACCGATTCTTCTAAAATTGCTAAATTACTATTTCTATCTAGAGTTAACATAATATGCTAATTTACAAATAAATAGAGGTAATGTCAAGTTTTCTGGGGCAAATTTTAAAAAAGACAAAAAAAGAGGATGGTTAACCATCCTCTTCTATACTAAATTTATTATTAGGAAAAACCTTTAGTTCTTTTGAAGCAAACTTATAGCCAATCCGCCACCTTCAGCTAGTTTAAAGGTCATTTCGGCTGAGTTGGTCAACTCTACTTTTTCAATGGCATAATTTGTAGGATTGTTTTTATAATGTGCATCTTCGCCATCTTTATAAATGGTTGCTTCATAGGTTTTGTCGGCATCTAAAAATGAAAAATCAATAGTTATTTCTCTACTATTTTCATCCGTAATACTTCCAACAAACCAGTTATTAGTACCTTTTTCCTGACGGGCAATAGTTACAAAATCGCCAACTTCTCCATTTAATACAACTGTTTGTTCCCAATCTACGCCTACATCTCTAATGAATTGAAGAGCAGGATGACCTTCATAATTTTCAGGAAGATCACAAGCCATTTGGATAGGACTGTAAATAACTACATAGAGTGCTAGTTGCTGAGCCAACGTTGTATTGATCTGATTATCAGGTTTTGTTTTTAATGATATTTCAAAAACTCCCGGAGTAAAGTCAATAGGGCCTGCCAGCATCCTTGTAAAAGCAACAATTGGTAAATGTTCCGGAGGGTTACCACTGTCACTGGCCCATGCGTTGAATTCTTGCCCTCTTAAGCCTTCTCTTGCAATAGCATTTGGATATGTACGGCGTATTCCAGTGGCTTTAATAGGTTCGTGTGCATTTACTGCAATATTATATTTTGCAGCAGTTTCTAACACTTTTCTGTAATGATTTACCATCCATTGTCCATGATGATATTCCCCAGCTGGGATAATTTTGCCTACGTAACCAGTTTTAACTGAATGAATTCCGAGGCTTTTCATTAAAGCATAAGCCGTGTCGAGTTGCTTTTCGTACGTTCTTGGAGCAGCAGAGGTTTCATGATGCATAATCATTTCTATACCTTTGCTGTTTGCATAATCTACTATTTTTTTAAGGTCATAATCTGGGTATGGAGTTACAAAATCGAAAACGCCTTCTCGGTCTTCAAAGCCAATCCAATGTTCCCAACCGGTATTCCAGCCTTCTACCAATACACCTCCTATATTATTTTTAGAAGCAAAATCAATATACTTCATAGTGTTTTCAGTAGTGGCACCATGTTTTCCATGTGGATTGTTTGCATTTGTCCAAGTTCCCATGTCTTGGGTCATACCATAATCCCAAGTAGATTTTCCAATGTGCATTTCCCACCAAATACCAACATATTTTTTTGGCTTAAACCAGCTTACATCTCCTAATTTATTAGGTTCGTTCAAGTTTAAAATCAATTTTGAGGCTATTAGATCTTTGGCATTTTCGCTGATTTGAATGGTACGCCAGGGTGTTTTAAATGGCAATACAACTTTTGCTTTATGATGTTGAATGTCAGAACCTACCAACTCACTCATCATTGAGAGGTTTTTAGGATCGACCTTTAATGTCATACCTGCATAATTGGTAAGATTGGCCTCATGAAAACTTAAATGTAAACCATTTTCCGCACGCATGGTAACAGGAGTATTTACAGCATTTTCAGGGATATTGGTTTGTGCCAAATTTGGATGATTTCTCTTTGCGATAGCATCGATTTCTGAAAATTTTGTAGTGTTATATAAGTGTTCGTAAATATCCCAATCACCAGGAATCCACCAGCAAGTATAATCTCC
>JAGQYU010000003.1:21862-25398 GCA_020435885.1 Flavobacteriaceae bacterium | reverse complement strand
TTTGTTGAGGGAATTCATATCTAAATCCTATACCGTCATCATAGGCTCTGAAGTAAATATTCAAATTTCTGTTTGGAGCTTGTTCTTCTTGCAGTTTAATAATCAGTTCGTTATAATTATTTACAACATTTCGTTGCTCACCCCAAGGCATTTCCCAAGTTTCATTAAAAGAATTAGTTTCAGAGCTAATAATTTTAAATCCTTTGTGGAGAGAAGGCTGGCTCTTAAAATCAAAACTCATTGACGAAGTATCAATAATCACATCGTCTTTGTGTTTAATCGTATAATTTGGAACACCTTCATCCGATAAGAAAAAAGCTATGGTATTATTGCCGGATGGCGATGTTACTAAAGCATCTTTGTTTTGAGACTTTTGAGTACAGTTTGTTAAAAGTATTACAGTTACAACTATAAAAAAGTTGTATCTAAAGAGTGTTTTCATGATAAAGTAATTTGTGTAAAACGATATAAAATTACTGAATTTAATTAGTAATCATTTCCATTTTTTGAAGAATTGTAATCCAATAAAAATCATTTATTTTTTATTGTTTTTAGAATTATATATAACTATGTATCAAATAATTATGAAGAATAGTTAGAAGAATAATAAATTTCTTGAGGATTTTTTAACAATCAATTGTTTTTAGTGGGTAACTGATTAAGTAATATGCTATTGCAGTTACAATCATTTGGGGGAATGATTTTTTCATAGCTTTTAAAAAAGCATCTTACACCTGTAGGATGCTTTTTTGTGTTATTTTAAACTATAAATCACTGCTTGATAAGGTTTTAAAAGAACTTTATTATCGGTTACAGTTAATGGCTCTAAGTTATTGATCAGTTCATTTTTCAGTGAAATATCTTTAGGGAGTTGTAGGTGAATTTCCTTTTCTGAAAAATTAAGGAGAACAAGTACTTTTTCATCATTTAAAGTTCTTTTGTAAGCGTAAATTTGTTCATGTTTTGGAAATAGTTGTTGATAATCACCATATACAAGCACCGGATTATCCTTCCGCAGTTGTACCATTTTTCTAAAATAATTCAAGCAACTGTTCGAGACATTTTCTTGTGCAGTTACATTGATCTCATTATGGTTTGGATTAACTTTTAACCACGGAGTATTTGTTGTAAAACCAGCATTAATAGAAGTATCCCATTGCATGGGCGTTCTACCATTATCTCTTGCAGAAAAATTAACAATTTTCATTTGCTCAACGGGGTCAGCACCTTCGTTTACAGCTTTGTAGTAACCATTTCTAGTAGCATTATCAGGAATTTCATCAATTGAATTAAACTCTATATTGGTCATTCCCAATTCATCTCCATAATAGCAGTAAGGCGTTCCACGCATGCTGAGAATAAAAGTATTCAATAATTTGGAAGAAGCCTCTCTAAATTGGGGACTGTCGTTTCCAAAACGACTTACCATTCTGGCTTGATCATGATTTGCCAAAAAGACAGAAAGCCACCCTTTTTTAGCAAAAGCACTATCCCAACGAGAAAAAACATCTTTTAAATGAACCAAACTGTAACCATCATGCTGGGCTATGCCAACACCGTCAAATGCATAGGCCATATTCAGTTCTTTTCGGTTTTCATCAACCAGATCGTGGGCATCTTTAAAATTTCTTCCAGCACCTTCTGCAACTGACATTACGTCATATTTGCTGAGTACTTGTTCATTCATTTCTTTCAAATAATCATGTAAGCCATCTTGTACTGCATAGTATTGCATAAAGTCCTTTTCAAACCCATCAGGAAGTTTAGGAAAAGTAGTGTCTTTTGCCACAAACTGAAAGGCATCTAATCTAAAACCATCCACTCCTTTATCAGCCCAAAAGCGCATAATATCATATACTTCATTGCGTACTTTAGGGTTTTCCCAGTTCAGATCTGGTTGTTTTTGAGAGAAATAATGCAGATAATAAGCGTTAGTTATTGAATCATATTTCCAAGCCTCACCTTTTACATCAAAAAGGCTATAACGATAATTGGGTTTGCCTTTTTCAGCAGGCCACCAATGGTAATAATTTCTGTAAGGATTATCTCTTGAGCTTTTAGATTGTTTGAACCATTCATGCTCATCACTACTGTGGTTTACAACCAAATCCATTACCAGTTTAATACCTCTTTCATGCATTCCTTTTAGCATAGTATCAAAATCTGCAAGCGTTCCAAATTCTTGCATAATATTTCTGTAATCACTGATATCATAGCCATTATCATCATTTGGTGAACTGTAAATTGGATTTAGCCAAACAACATCAACACCCAGATTTTTGATATAATCCAGTTTTTCAATAATTCCTTTCAGATCACCAACGCCATCACCATCCGTATCTTTAAAACTTCTTGGGTATAATTGATATATAACTGCTTCTTTCCACCATTTTTTATCAACAGAAGTGGTTTCTTTAGGTAAGGTACTTTTATTATTGTTACAACTGATAATTAAGGCCGCTATGAAGATGATAAGAGCTATTTTTTTCATTTTTGTGATAGTATGACTAATTATAGCACTAATTTAGTGCAATAAATCCAATTCGTCTGGTTATGAAAATTGTTTTTGCTACGCATAATAAAAATAAACTGAAAGAAGTACAAAGTATGCTTTCGGATTCCATAACCTTATTGAGTTTAGATACTATTGAATGCTTTGATGAGATACCCGAAACAGCAGAAACATTAGAAGGAAATGCCATTTTAAAAGCCAATTATATTACTGAGAAATATGGTTATGATTGCTTTGCAGATGATACCGGATTGGAAGTAGAAGCGTTGGATGGGGCTCCGGGAGTTTATTCGGCACGTTATGCTGGTCAGGAAAATGATGCCAATGCAAATGTTCAAAAATTGTTAAGAGCTATGCATGGTTATACAGACAGAAATGCACAATTTAGAACTGTTATTGCACTCAACTTAAAAGGTAAACTATATCTTTTTGAAGGTGTCTGCAAAGGAGAAATCATTAAAAATCCTCAAGGAGAAAATGGTTTCGGATATGATTCTATCTTTAAACCTGAAGGATTTGACAGATCATTCGCTGAGATGAGTTTAACAGAAAAAAACAAGATCAGCCACCGAGCTTTGGCAATAGATAAACTTGTGAGATTCCTTTCTAAGACCTCTTAAAATAAGGATGTTTGTCCATCTTCCTCTGTTATGGAATCATCATCTTCCGGCTCATTTTTAGAAGGGGTCTCATTTACTATTTCTTCTTCATCAATAACTTCTATTTCTTCTTCATGAGGTGATTCATAAGGCAGAGGATCAAGCAAATTAACTTGTTTTATTTTTTCTTTAGATAATTGATTTCCAATAGCTTTAATACCTTTTATCGCAATAAACTCTTCAAAGTTTACTGTTAGATTTTCAATATCTCTTTTTGAAAATATAATTTCAGCAATAGGTCTGTAATCTGTAGCAACAATTTCTAAATGCGATTTTGCATGTTCAGTTATGATGAGTTCTTCTTTATTCGGATTCTCGATCATAAATCGTTTTACAAAATAGCGCTCTTTTTCACCATCATAATG
>JAGQYU010000003.1:4652-21684 GCA_020435885.1 Flavobacteriaceae bacterium | reverse complement strand
GAACAGCATCATCAAACCAAATTTTGCGAGGTTTAAGCGTTGAAATACCTTTTTCTTTTAACTCAATTTTCTTAACAGTGTATTTGGTTACAAGATTCCCTTTAGAACTTCTGCCTTTTATAGCAAGATCAGCAAAATCTATATCCCACTTCAATTTTTTAATGTTACCGACAGCACGCAGATATATTGTAATTACCTCAGCTTCTCCATTTGGATTGGCAGAAAAATATAATATTGAAGACCCTTTTGAACCGGCTGTCAGGTCATACTCTTTATCTCTGGTAATTCCGGTAACAGCAAAACGTTTCATAAAGGTTGGGCCAGATTTACCATCTTTATAGATCATATTGAAGATGGTACGCTTGTCATTTTTCTTGAAAACATCCACATGAATAATGTTTTTACCAACGAAGGTTTTTGCGTCAAGGCGAGTTATGATCATAGTTCCATCTTCACGGAAAACAATAACATCATCAATATCAGCACAATCGCAGACAAATTCATCTTTCTTTAATGATGTTCCAATAAAACCTTCTTCACGGTTAACGTAGAGTTTAGCATTTTTCATAGCTACTTTGGTAGCAACTATATCTTCAAAAATGCGTATTTCGGTTTTTCGTTCTTTGCCTTTACCGTATTTTTCTTTTAATTTTTTGAAGTAATCAATAGCATATTCAATTAAATTTTCCAGATGATTTTTTACTTCAGCAATCTGATTTTCAAGACTTTCAATGAATTGTTTTGCTTTGTCGATATCAAATTTTGAGATACGTTTAATGCGAATCTCTGTAAGGCGTACAATATCTTCTTCTGTAACAGCTCTTTTAAGATGTTTTGTAAAAGGTTTTAACCCCTTGTCGATGGCACTGATAACTCCTTCCCAAGTTTCTTCTTCTTCAATATCTCGATAGATTCTATTTTCGATAAAGATACGTTCTAACGAAGCAAAATGCCATTGCTCTTGGAGTTCATTTAATTGAATTTCAAGCTCTTGCTTTAAAAGATCTACCGTATGATCTGTTGATCTTTTAAGAACATCTGATACACCGGTAAACACAGGTCTGTTGTCATCTACTACACATCCTAAAGGTGAAATAGATTGTTCACAACCTGTAAAAGCATAGAGCGCATCTATCGTCTTATCTGGTGAAACTCCGCTAGGTAAATGTATTAGAATTTCAACTTCGGCTGCAGTATTGTCTTCAATACGTTTTATTTTAATTTTGCCTTTTTCATTGGCCTTAATAATGGTGTCAATTAACGTAGAAGTGGTAGTTCCAAATGGGACTTCATTGATTACCAGTGTATTTTTGTCTAATTGAGATATTTTTGCACGTACTCTAATTTTACCGCCACGTTTACCATCATTGTAATTGGTTACATCAATAATGCCTCCGGTAAGAAAATCAGGAAAGAGTTTAAAACTTCTCTTCTTTAAGTAATTGATAGAAGCATCTATCAACTCATTAAAATTATGCGGAAGTATTTTTGTAGACAAACCAACGGCAATACCTTCAGCACCCTGTGCAAGCAATAACGGAAACTTAACAGGTAAATTTACCGGTTCTTTTTTTCTGCCGTCGTAAGAGGCTTGCCAAACTGTAGTTTTAGGGTTAAAAACTACTTCTAATGCAAATTTTGATAGGCGTGCTTCGATATAACGTGAGGCCGCAGCACCGTCTCCCGTGAGGATATTACCCCAGTTACCTTGCATGTCTATCAACAGTTCTTTTTGCCCCAATTGTACCATAGCATCTGCAATACTGGCATCCCCATGAGGGTGGTATTGCATGGTATGACCTACCAAATTGGCTACTTTGTTATAACGGCCGTCATCAAGGTCTTTCATAGACTGCATAATGCGGCGCTGTACGGGTTTAAAACCATCGTCTATGGCAGGTACGGCACGTTCTAAAATTACATAAGAGGCATAGTCTAAGAACCAGTCTTTATACATGCCGGTTACTTTGGTTATGGTTTCCTCTGAAAAATTATCGTTGTTTAGATTATTCTCTAACTCGTTGTTATCTTCTTCCATTATGCTTCTTCAACTAGATCAAGTTCAACTTTTAGATTGTTTATGATGAATTTTTGCCTATCTGGAGTGTTTTTTCCCATATAGAATTCTAGTAGTTGTTCAATTGACATTTCTTTGTCTAACATTACTGGATCTAAACGCATATCTGAGCCTATGAAATGCGCAAATTCATTAGGTGAAATCTCTCCAAGGCCTTTAAAACGTGTTATTTCAGGTTTGCCTTTTAGTTTTTTGATAGCCTCTTGCTTTTCTGTTTCGGAATAGCAATAATAGGTATCTTTTTTATCTCTAACCCTAAACAAAGGTGTTTCTAAAATATATAGATGCCCTTCTTTTATCAATTCAGGGAAAAATTGTAAAAAGAAGGTAATTAACAATAAACGAATGTGCATACCATCCACATCGGCATCGGTGGCAATTACGATATTATTATAGCGTAGGTTTTCTATACCATCCTCAATGTCTAAAGCCGCTTGTAGTAAATTAAACTCTTCATTTTCGTACACAATCTTTTTACTCATTCCATAGGAATTCAGAGGTTTTCCTCGGAGGCTGAAAACGCCTTGTGTATTTACATTACGAGATTTAGTGATTGATCCACTAGCAGAATCACCTTCAGTGATAAAAAGTGTGGTATCTAATCGTTCATCTTTTTTCATATCGGTAAGATGGATACGACAATCACGTAGTTTTTTATTGTGAAGCGAAGCTTTTTTAGCACGCTCTCTGGCTAATTTTCTAATTCCACTAAGGTCTTTACGCTCACGCTCAGCTTGTAAAATCTTTCTGTAAAGTTGTTCGGCAGAATCATGGTTCTTATGAAGATAATTATCAAGGTTAGTTTTAACAAAATCATTGATAAAAGTTCTGACTGTGGGCAAATCGCCACCCATATCTGTAGAGCCAAGTTTGGTTTTGGTTTGGCTTTCAAAAACAGGTTCCATAACCTTAACACTTACGGCCGAAACGATAGACTTTCTTACATCAGAAGGTTCAAAATTCTTATTGAAATATTCCCTAATGGTCTTAACTACAGCTTCTCTAAATGCATTTTGATGTGTTCCTCCTTGTGTTGTGTGCTGTCCGTTTACAAAAGAATGGTACTCTTCGCTGTATTGCGATTTACTATGTGTAATGGCTATTTCAATATCATCACCTTTAAGGTGAATAATAGGGTAGACCATATCATCTTCTTTGATATTTTCTTCCAATAGGTCTTTTAAACCATTTTCTGAAAAATATTTTTCTCCATTAAAAAGTATGGTTAGCCCCGGGTTGAGATACACATAATTTCTGATCATTTTAATTATATATTCATTTCTGAACTTATAATTATGGAAAATGGTTTCATCGGGGGTAAAACTTACTTTGGTACCTTTTCTGGAAGTTGTTTCTTGTAATTCTTCTTCATTGATAAGATTACCATGTTGAAATTCAGCGATTTTGCTTTGCCCATCTCTAATGGACTGTACTTTAAAATAATCTGATAAAGCATTTACGGCTTTGGTACCTACACCGTTTAAACCTACAGACTTTTTAAATGCTCTGGAATCATACTTACCGCCGGTGTTCATTTTAGAAACTACATCAACCACTTTACCTAGTGGGATGCCTCTACCAAAATCCCTTACAGTAACAGTCTTATCTTTAACGGTAATTTCTATTGTTTTACCAGCCCCCATTACATATTCATCAATAGAGTTATCAATTACTTCTTTTATGAGTATGTAAATACCATCATCAGGTGATGAGCCGTCTCCCAACTTACCAATGTACATACCGGGGCGCATTCTAATGTGCTCTTTCCAGTCTAACGATCGTATATTTTCTTCGGTATATGAAGTGTGTTCAGCCATTAAAAAATATGAAATTTTGAAGATTTGCTAAGGTACTACTTAGCTTTTTAAAATAAAAAAGTATTCAAATAATTTATTAACATAACAATTAAGAATTCAGAAAACTTTAAATTTACCGACACTTAAAAAAACATAGTTATCAAAAAGCATATCCCTAATATAATTACATTACTAAACCTTTTTTCTGGAACTATTGCAGTGCTTTTGGCTGTATCGGACAGATTGGTTGAAGCTGCTTTATTTGTTATGCTGGGTATTTTCTTTGATTTTTTTGACGGATTGGCAGCCAGACTTTTAAAAGTGCAATCAGAGCTTGGCAAAGAGCTTGATTCTCTGGCAGATATGGTTACATCAGGAGTTGTGCCGGGAATCGTAATGTATCAGCTTTTTATAAAAGCTACGCATAAAAATTGGAGTACATTTGAAAATGTAAGTGTTATAGATTTAGAGATTTCTAAAATTCATTTCTTGCCTTTTATAGGACTATTGCTTACGCTTGCCGCGGCTTACAGATTGGCAAAATTCAATTTAGACACTAGACAAACAACTTCCTTTATAGGATTGCCAACGCCGGCCATGTCTTTATTTGTATTATCATTACCGTTAATTTTACTATATCACTCTGATAGCTGGGCTGCAGGCATCATCTTAAATCAATATTCCTTAGTATTTATCACATTATTACTAAGCTACTTGATGAATGCTGAAATTCCACTTTTTTCATTGAAATTCAAACATTTTTCGTTAAAGGAAAGCTGGATTCAAATTGCTTTTTTAATTATTTCCATTGTTTTATTAGGTCAGTTTAGGTTTGTTGCCATCCCGTTTATTATTTTAATATATATTGTATTATCAATTTTTAAAAAACTAATGGAAAACCGTTAGTTTATGCTATTTGACCTAAAAATTTTTATCTAAAGACATACTATATGGTAGATTGAGGCGTTTACTAGTTGAATTGCTAAACACTATATGTATGAAATCAACCCAAACTTCGCAGAAGTTTATCTTTGTTTACCTAACACTTTTATTTTTGTTAGTGTTGTTGTTGTTCCCCAACTTATCCCACTCACAAACAACTGTTCCTTTTGCTCAGCGTTATGAGATACAAGGAATCAATGGGAATTTAACCATTATAGGAAATTCGATTTTGGGACAGAATCCTACCGAACCATATAATGGCACACAATTGAACAACAATATTAATATGGTCTTTATTGATGTTGATAGTGATGCTACAACATTCAACTCTAGTAGTGCTACTTTTTCAACTAATAATTGTAATAGAGTAGTATACGCAGGTTTGTATTGGGGGGCAAAGGCAGCTCCTGCTGACCCGGCACCCGATCATGTAAAATTTAAATTACCCGGAGGAGCCTATCAAGACTTAGTTGCAGATGTAACTTTAGACAGAGTATATTATAAGGATGTAACAAGTTTAGTCACATCACTTTCAAGCCCTAATGGGGTTTACTTTGTTGCTAATGTTAGTACGGCAACAGGTGGAGATAACTCTGCAGGTTGGTCACTAGTTATTGTATATGAAGATCCAAATGAAAGCAGAAAGTATATCTCTACTTTTGATGGTTTTTCTGCAGTAAGAAATAGCCCATATAATGTTGTAGATTTTAGTTATTCAGGATTTACAACTCCTCCATCAGGCCCGGTAGAAGGAAGTGTTGGTGTAGTTGCTTTAGAAGGAGATTTAGGATTGGTTGGAGATCATTTTCAAATAAGCACTGACGGTGGTTCTTCTTTTTCTGATCTATATGATGCAGAGAGCCCTTCAAATAATTTCTTTAACAGTAAAATAACGGAGAATGGAGTAATAGTTACTACTAGAAATCCTAACAGTACCAATACACTAGGTTGGGATCAAAAGATATTAGACCTTACTGCTCTTAACCCAGGCAATACATTAATTAGTAATGGAGAAACAGGTGCTACCTTTAGAGTTACCAATAATGTAGGAGGGGACCATATTTATACTTTCCTTAATACATTTGCTATTAATATAATTGAGCCAACATTACAGGTATTGACTAGTGTAGAAGATACTAATGGAAATCCAATTACATTAAACTCGCCTGTGCCACTTGGAGCCACAGTATGGTACAATATTAATTTCCGAAACATAGGTACTGATAATGCACAGAACACATATATTCTAAATACATTACCTATAAATGTAACTTTAGATGAAAGTACTATTACACTCCCTGCAGGAGTTACTTATAGTTACAATAGCACAACAAGACAACTTCGATTTGATATAGATGATTCACTAGTTGTTAGAGAATCTGACCCTAATAATGCTTCTTATGATATTAGATATCAGGTAGTTGCATCTGATCAGTGTTTTGATTATTCCGATGCCTGTACAAACGTATTGGTAAACAGTATAGAATCGTATTATGATGGCGAAACTTCAGGACAAAATGTATCAGGGCAACCTGGTTTGAACGGAATCAATGGTTGTGGGCTTGGTAATATAGGTTCTATGGATCTATTTGTTGATACCAGTTCATGTCAATTTGATACAGTATTAGAATTTTGTAATAATACTATAACTATTACTGGTGATGATGGCTATAATTTATATGAATGGGTTGATGAAAATGGTAATAATATTGGTAATACAAAAGAAATAGATATTGATGGCCCGGGTATTTACACGGTTACTCAAACCAAAGTAGGATGTACAGTAACAACAAGAGTTGTAACAGTAAACGGATTAGACGTAACATTTACACCTGCCGATAACAATTGTAAAGATAGCGCTGATGGATATGTGGCTATTCAAGTAAATGAAACTTCGCCTAGTTTTACATACGAATTATTCCAAGGAAGTACATTAATATCGTCTCAAGGACCTGTAACTACTGCTTCACATACTTTTTCAGGGTTAGATATTGGAACATATAGAGCCAGAGTTACCAACGCTGACGGATGTTATGATACTTTTGATTTCCAAGTGGGTGAGCCTACACTGTTACAAGCTACAAATGTAGTTTTAGACAATATAATGCCATGTAATGGAAACTTACTAAGTGGTAGAATAGAAGTATCTGCAACCGGTGGTACTCAATTTACAGGTGGAACTAACCAGTATGAGTATAGTATGGATGGCAGTGCTTTTCAAACTTCTAACATTTTTGAAACTACTGCAGAAGGTAATCATGTTATTACTGTAAGAGATGCTCATGGTTGTACAACCACAACTACGGCAACTATTGATTTTGATGATGAAATTGAATATAATATCACTAAAGAAGACATAGTTTGTTTAGGTGATACTGATGGTAGAATTACTGTAAATGTTACTCAAAACAATGCAGGTAATACACTTTCGTATAGTATAAATGGAGGAACATCTTTCCAAAGTAGTTCAACTTTTACAGGACTTGGTAAAGGTGATTATCAAATCATCATCCGTAAGGTAAAAGGTGTAAATACATGCGAAACTGTAGAAAACATAACAATTGATCAGTTAGTTGATCTGCAATTTGATGCTACAGGGGGCTTCTCTTGCGAAGGAGCAACCAATACCATTACAGCTACTGTTGCAGATGAATACAGCAATCTAGTTACATATCGTTTGCAAAGAGTAGGTTCAAGTAGCTCTACAAGTAGTACTACCGGAATTTTTGAAGATGTACCTTCAGGAGATTATAATGTAACTGTTTCACACAACACTTTAGGATGTACGGCTGAACCGATTTCTATTCATGTTGAAGAATATACTCCGGTAACATTTGAAGTAAATCAAAGATTCGGATCTACGTTAGAATATGAAGTTATTGCTACTGGAGGTGAACCAGAATATCAATATGCAATGATAAAAGGAGCAGAAAATGGTGTTATACCAGAAGAAAATGATTTTGTAAATAGTAATGTATTTACAATTTCTGGCCCAGGTTTCTATACATTCTACGTAAAAGATGCAAAAGGTTGTATTGTTGAGAACATAGTGGAAATTAAAGACATTGTAATTCCTAATTTCTTTACTCCAAACCAAGATGGACACAATGATATTTGGTATCCGAGAAATCTTGAATTATACCCAAACATTAAAGTTTCAATTTTTGACAGGTATCAACGTTTGATAACTACTTTAAAAGGAAATACAGAAGGTATAGGATGGGATGGTACATACAAAGGTAAACTAGTGCCTACAGGAGATTACTGGTATATTGTTGAGCTTAATGAAGCTTATGATAAAAGAGTATTGAAAGGCAATTTTACACTATACAGAAGCGATAAATAAAACCCAACTCCCAACCCATGAAAAAAATATTTTTTGCAATAATAGTATTATTGACATTACCAACAGTTGTAAATTCTCAGGAACTTAAACTGGCACCTTATACACAATACTTGGTAGAAAATCCGTTTGTTATTTCACCGGCATATGCAGGTATAGATGATGTTAACAGGTTAAGAGTCAGCGGTGTATTCCAATGGATTGGAATGGAAAATGCACCTAATACACAATTATTATCATATGATACACGTTTTAGTGAAAGATCTGGTGCAGGTTTTGTTTTCTATAATGATAAGAATGGATTTACCAAACAGTTAGGTGTACAACTTTCATATGCACACCATTTAACGTTAGATGATTCAAATGATCAATATCTTTCGTTTGGTATTTCATACAAGTTCAATCATTTTAAAATAGATGTGTCTGATTTTGATGATGGTAGTGGCGGATATGATGATCCAGGTATAGATGCAGGTAATTCAACATCAAATCATAACTTTGAGTTTAGTGCATTGTATAGAATTGAAAGGTTTTATATCAGCTTAAATGCAACAAACATTTTAAATAAAAATTTAAAGATATTTGATGATGAAGAGCCGATAAAACTCAGAAATTATTATGTGTACACCGGATATACATTTGAAAGTAAAAGTGGCGAGTATGAATATGAACCATCCATTTACTTCAAATATTTTGAAAGTGACGGACGTTCTGTAACTGATTTGAATTTTAAAGCAAGAAAATATACTGATGATGGTTATTTGTGGGCAGGTATCAATACCAGATTTATAAATGATCAGAGTTTTAAACCATTGTCTATATCACCGCTTATAGGTTTAACAAAACAAAGTTTTTATGTAGGTTATGGATTTTTGTGGGATATAAATGAAGCAAGTCCATTAAACAATGCAGGTACACATTTGTTAACCTTAGGTTATAATTTTGAAACAAATAGAGATACGCCAAAATGGCTTAAATAATTTTAAATTTATAGTTATAATGAAAAATCTAAAAATCCTAATAGCGCTTACTTTGTTCATGTTTATTGGAGTTCAGCAAATAAGTGCGCAAGAAAAAGATCAACAGGTAGTACAAGAAAAAGTGTATAAAACTACTAAAGAAGATGTGCCGTCTGAAGTACAAGAAACATTGAAAAAGTATTCTAACTATACAATTTCAAAAGAAGCAACATTTACTAAAAAAGGCAATGAAACATTGTATAGGTTTAAATTAAAAAAGGGAATTTGGGTAGATTACCTTATAGTGGACAACACGGGTAAAGTTAGAGGACTTGAATCCGGAGAGGGGGATAAGTAATTTAAAAAGGCTGCAATCGCAGCCTTTTTTATTGATGTTTTCTTCTTTTCTTTTTTAATTCGAACGATTCGCCAAGATATACTTTTCTAACCATTTCATCTTCGGCTAATTCTTCAGGAGTGCCTTCTTTCAAAATACCTCCTTCATACATAAGATATGTTTTATCAGTAATTGCAAGGGTTTCCTGCACATTATGATCCGTAATTAATATACCAATGTTACGATCCTTTAAGTGCGCCACAATACTTTGAATATCTTCTACAGCAATAGGGTCAACGCCAGCAAAGGGCTCATCTAACAAAATAAATTTAGGGTCAGATGCCAGGGCACGTGCAATTTCGGTTCTTCTGCGTTCACCACCGGAAAGAAGATCGCCTCTGTTCTTTCTTACATGCCCTAAACTGAATTCATTTATCAAAGATTCTAACTTTTCTTTTTGTTGTTTTTTAGTGAGATCAGTAAATTCTAGCACTGACATTATATTATCCTCAACTGATAATTTTCTGAATACTGATGCCTCCTGAGCCAAGTAACCAACACCTTTTTGAGCTCTTTTGTACATAGAATCATGAGTGATTTCTTCATTATCCAAAAATATTCTTCCTTCGTTGGGTTTTATCATTCCAACAATCATATAAAAAGAGGTAGTTTTCCCGGCTCCATTAGGACCCAACAAACCAATAATCTGACCTTGTTCTACCTGTAGAGAAATACCTTTAACTACCTGTCTGTTTCCGTATGTTTTCTGTATGTTTTCTGCACGTAAAATCATGGTGTAAAACTACTGTTTTTAAACTTTTTGGATAGATTTTTCTTCCGCTTTCTTTTCTTTTCGTACTATCATTTTGGTTATAATAATACTGGTTTCATACAATATCATCATAGGGATAGCTACAATAATTTGACTGATAACATCAGGAGGTGTAATAAGTGCAGCTAAAATGAGAACCAGTACCAAAGCATATTTTCGGTATTTTCTTAAGAACTCTGGTGTTACCAAACCTAATTTTGCCAGAAAATAAATGATAATTGGCATTTCAAAGATCAATCCGGAAGAGAGCACAGAAGCCCGTAAAAGGCCTATATATGAGCTCAGGTCTATATTATTATGAACTTCATCAGCTACTCTATATGCTCCTAAAAAGTTGATAGAGAGCGGTGTTATTACATAATATCCAAACAATACTCCTAAAAAGAACAGAAATGACGAAATTATGATAAAACTTTTAGCATGTTTTCTTTCACTTGGGTACAATCCGGGTTTGATAAATTTCCACACTTCCCAAATAATAAAAGGGAAAGCTAGAATGAATCCGGCTGTTATGGATGTCCAAATATGTGCGGAGAATTGCCCGGCCATAGTTCTACTTTGTACAATAAAAGGTATTTCGCTGATACATAACCCTTCTGTTCCAAATTTTTGCGAAATAGAGCATAAAAATCTGTAAGTAAAAAAGTTAGGGTCTTTTGGTAAGAGTATTATTTTATCAAAAATAAATTTTTTAAAAATAAATGCAATAATACCAAAGGAGAATACGGCTAATGTAGAGCGTATCAGCGTCCATCTCAATACTTCGAGATGGTCTAAAAACGACATTTCATTGTGATCTTTTGCCATATTAAATAATTCCTTCTTTTAATAAATCATGCAAATGTACCACACCTTTATATTTATTATTATCAACTACTAATAATTGGGTAATATTATTATTTTCCATCATATCAAGAGCTTCAATAGCCATAGCATTTATATCAATGGTTTTTGGGTTTTTGCTCATAATATCTTTGGCTGTTATTGCTGTAATATTCATATTATTTTTTAGCATTCTTCGTATATCTCCGTCTGTAATAACTCCTAAAATGGTAGAACCGCTTAATACGGCAGTAGCACCGAGCCTTTTTTCGGAAATTTCAACAATAACATTACTTATAGAATCATCTGCCATAACTTTTGGAACCTCATTTTTGGAAACCAGATCGCTTACGCGTAAGTATAAACGTTTACCCAACGTGCCTCCGGGATGATATTTAGCAAAATCTTCACTGGTAAAATCTTTCATTTCCAGTAAACTAATTGCTAAAGCATCACCGATAACCAGTTGAGCAGTGGTACTAGTGGTAGGGGCTAAATTATTAGGACAAGCTTCATGCTCTACATAAGAATTCAATACAAAATCAGCCTGTTTTGCTAGATATGAATCTGTATTACCGGTAATAGCTATTATTTTATTATTAGAATCTTTTATTAAGGGAATAAGCACTTTAATTTCCGGAGTATTACCACTTTTTGAAATACAAATAACCACATCATCTTTTTGAACAATGCCTAAATCGCCATGAATGGCATCGGCTGCATGCATAAAAATAGCAGGTGTTCCTGTTGAATTTAGTGTGGCTACAATTTTTGAGGCAATGTTGGCACTTTTGCCTATACCGGTTACAATAACTCGGCCTTTTGATTGTAAAATAAAATTTACAGCATTTTCAAAATCACTATTTAAAAAATTTATTAAATTAGCTATTGCCGTACTTTCAATAGAAATAGTTTGTTTTGCAATCTCTAAGATGTTTTTTTTACTATTCAAGATCTAAGATTTAAAAAATAAAGTAGTAACTTTAGTTGCAAATGTATCTAAAAAAATATAGATAAATTATTAATTAACGTGACAAATTTAGATTTACAGCAGGCATTAAAAAAATATTTCGGGTTCGATCAATTTAAAGGGTTACAAGAAGATGTTATCAAAAGTATCATTGCTAAGAATGATACTTTTGTGATAATGCCAACAGGCGGAGGAAAATCGCTCTGCTATCAATTACCTGCACTGGTACAAGAAGGAACAGCCATAGTTATATCACCACTTATTGCTTTAATGAAAAACCAAGTTGATGCCCTTAGAGGAATTTCAACTGAAAATGGTATAGCACATGTTTTGAATTCATCGTTAACCAAAGGAGAAGTAAATCAAGTGATGAGTGATATACAAAATGGTGTTACCAAATTATTATATATGGCACCGGAATCGCTTACAAAAGATGATTATATCGATTTTTTGAAGAATCAAAAAGTTTCTTTTGTTGCCATTGATGAGGCACATTGTATTTCAGAGTGGGGACATGATTTTAGACCGGAGTACAGAAATCTTAAAAATATCATCAAAAAGATTGATGATGTTCCTATTATAGGATTAACAGCTACTGCTACGCCAAAGGTTCAGGAAGATATTCTTAAAAATTTAAGTATTCCTAATGCTAAAACCTTCAAAGCATCATTCAACAGGCCTAATTTGTTTTATGATATTAGGCCAAAAACAAAAGATGTTGAAAAAGACATCATCCGTTTTATAAAACAATATGCAGGAAAATCTGGTATAGTGTACTGTCTAAGCAGGAAAAAAGTTGAAGAAATAGCTCAAATACTACAGGTTAATGGTATAAAAACAGTGCCTTACCATGCAGGGTTAGACGCTAAGACCAGAGCCAAACATCAAGATATGTTCTTAATGGAAGATGCAGACGTAGTAGTGGCTACCATAGCTTTCGGAATGGGTATTGATAAACCAGATGTTCGTTTTGTAATTCACCATGATATTCCTAAAAGCTTAGAAAGTTATTATCAGGAAACCGGACGTGCCGGAAGAGATGGTGGCGAAGGTTATTGTTTGGCTTTCTATTCCTATAAAGATATTGAAAAACTAGAGAAATTTTTGGCAGGAAAACCCGTGGCAGAGCAGGATATAGGCCATGCTTTATTGCAGGAAGTGGTTTCGTATGCTGAAACTTCTATGTCTAGGCGTAAATTCTTATTACACTATTTCGGAGAAGAATTTGATGAAGTAAATGGAGAAGGAGCCGATATGGATGATAATGTTAGAAATCCTAAGAAAAAGATTGAAGCCAAAAACGAAGTTAAGATACTTTTAGAAGTAATAAGAGATACTGATCAAGAGTATAAAGCTAAGGAGGTAGTAAATACAATAGTAGGTAAATCCAATGCTTTGCTAAAGGCAAGAAAGACAGACATTCAGCCTTTCTTCGGAATTGGAGATGCAAAAGAAGGTAAATTTTGGATGGCATTGATAAGACAATTATTGGTTCAAGGGTTTATTGCTAAAGAAATTGAGCAATACGGTGTATTGAAGCTCACTGCCAAAGGCAAAGATTTTATAAAAACTCCAACGTCATTTATGATGACTGAAGACCATGTGTATGATGAAGGAGATGATTCAACCATTATTACAAGTGATAAACAAACTGGTGGCGGTGTAGATGAACAACTTATGGCAATGCTGAAAGACTTGCGAAAAAAAGTTGGAAAAAAGCAAGGCGTACCGCCATTTGCAGTTTTTCAAGATCCTTCTTTGGAAGATATGACTATTAAATATCCGATAACCATAGAAGAGCTTTCTAATGTACATGGAGTAGGCGATGGAAAGGCTAAAAAGTATGGAAAAGATTTTATTGAGTTGATTTCCAGATATGTTGAGGATAATGATATTTTACGACCAGACGATTTGGTTGTAAAGTCAACAGGGACTAATTCATCATTAAAGTTATATATTATTCAGAATACAGATAGAAAATTGCCTTTAGTGGATATTGCCAAAGCAAAAGGCTTATCCATGGAAGAGCTCACCAAAGAGTTGGAAAGTATTGTATATAGTGGTACCAAACTCAATATTTCGTATTGTATTGATAATATGCTTGATGAAGACCAGCAGGAAGAAATACACGATTACTTTATGGAAGCAGAATCTGATAAAATACAACTGGCATTGAAAGAATTTGACGGAGATTATGATGAACAAGAACTTCGCTTAATGCGTATCAAGTTTATTAGTGATGTAGCAAACTAATGAAAATGAAGTAGTTGTGTACTTAAAAATGCTACAGCAAAACCTGTTAACACAGCAATAAATTTTCTAATATTAAATTGATGGTTTTGAGAACTTTCAAATAGAATGGCTGTTGCTATATGTAAAAATATACCAATAATTATAGCCGTAATTTCTGTGTTGTATTGGTAGTATAATTCATCATTACTTATCAAATAACCTAGCGGACTCATTATAGCGAAGACTGCCATTAATAGATAACTATACTTTTTTGAAATATTTGATGAGATAAAGAAAATAAAAAGCACTATAGAAACCGGTACTTTGTGGATAACGATAGCCCATAACAGTAGTTTGTTGTGTACATCACGTAAAGGAATTCCTTCAAAAAATGCATGTAAATTCAAGCTCAGCAATAATAACCACGGTATAGAACTAACTTTTGAATGAGAGTGCGTGTGAATGTGTCCATGTTCAGCTCCTTTTGAAAAATATTCTAAAATGGTTTGTAACAGAATCCCGATAAGGATATAGATACCAATACCTTCTTTGTTGCTTTTAAAAACTTCGGGTAACAGATGTAGTACGGTTATAGAAAGCAGATATGCTCCGCTAAATGCAAGAAGTAACTGAATAATTTTGGTAGAAGGCTTAAAGGCCAATACCATAATTACACCAATTACAACCGATGAAATTAATACAAATACTGTCATTCTAAGATCATAATTAACCGTTCAGAGCTTTCAGGATCAAAAGGATTTAAATGATAATCCCCAAAAGTATGCTTTACTTTTAAATTGGCAAGCACAAAATATGCTTCAAATTTTTGTAAGGTTATATAACGGACTCTTTCCTCAAAATTATATTTTTTGCCATCATCACTAAACATAATTTTTTTAATGATGAAGCCGCCCGAAATAGTTTTATCAATATAGAAATTAATATCATTTTTAGTGATAACTTCTTGTTTTACAATGCTTTTTCTAACTTTTTCAACATTTAAAAAATCAATAACCAATATACCATTTGTTTTTAGGCCATTTTTTAAATGTTGCAACACTTTACTATTAACAGCATCGTCAAAATACCCAAAACTGGTAAATAAATTTACTATAACATCATATTGAGAGGGTAGAGGTTCTCTCATATCGTGTTGTATAAATGAGAGGTTTTCATTCTTAAATTCACCAGCCAATTTCAGGTTGTTTTTTGAAAGATCGGCTCCAGTAACGGTAAATCCCAATGAATTTAAAAAAATAGCATGCCTGCCTTTACCGCAAGGCATATCAAGAATGGTTTGTTTGGGTGTAAGTTTAAGGAATGAAGCTAAATTCTTCATAAACAATTCAGCTTCTTCGTCATTACGTTCATCATATAAAATATGATAGAAATCCGTATCAAACCAATCTTTAAACCACTCTTTATTAGTTTCCATAAGTCTTTATCAGCTACAAAAATAAGAAATCATCCTTTTGCACGTATAATTAGTCTATTTTTGCTGATCATATATTTTTTTGAGATGAACGAGAACTTTAAAATGACGGCAAAAACGCTCTTTGGCTTTGAAGAGCTGCTAGCTAAAGAGCTGAAAGCATTGGGAGCTATGGAAGTAAAGGAGGGTATACGTAGCGTTTCTTTTGTGGGTGATAAAGGTTTTATGTACAAAGCAAATATGGCATTACGTACCTGTATTAGAATATTAAAACCTATAAAAACCTTTAAAGTTACTTCTGAAGATGATCTGTACAAGCAGCTACAATTCATTAAATGGCATCAATTGTTTGATGTTAACGGCACTTTTGCTATAGACGCTTTTTCGGCTTCCGGTATATTTACGAATACATATTATTTAGCATTGAAAAGTAAAGATGCTGTTGCTGATTATTTTAGGGAAAAGTTTAGTAAAAGACCAAACGTTGATATAAAACATCCTGATATTCAGATAAATATTCATATTCAGGAAAATGGATTGTGTACGGTTTCGTTAGACAGTTCCGGTGATTCGCTTCATAAAAGAGGGTATAAAAGTGCTACAAACATTGCTCCTATTAATGAAGTGCTAGCAGCTGGTTTGGTATTGCTTTCCGGATATGATGGTTCTCAACATTTTATTGACCCCATGTGCGGAAGTGGTACTATTTTGATTGAAGCTGCTATGATAGCCAATAATATTCCGGCTAATATCAATCGAAGAGAGTTTGGTTTTGAAAAGTGGAACGATTTTGATGAAGATTTGTTTGCTGTAATCCGCCAATCACTTCTTAAAAAAGTTAGAGAATCTGATAAAAAGATTATAGGTTACGATAAGGCTCCTTCAGCCATTATAAAAGCGACAGATAATATAAAAAATGCTCATTTAGAGGAGTTTATAGCTGTAAAAAAAGCTAATTTCTTTAACACAGAAAAAGAGCTGGATGGTAAGACTATTGTTTTGTTCAATCCACCTTATGGTGAACGCTTAGAGATTGATATTCCAGTATTTTACAAAGCAATTGGTGACACACTTAAGCGTGGTTATCCAAACACGGATGCGTGGTTGATAACTTCTGATTTTGAGAATGGATTAAAGAATGTAGGTTTGCGAACTTCCAGAAAGATAAAATTATTTAACGGAAAATTAGAATGTCGTTTTGTAAAATATGAAATGTACGAAGGGAGTAAAAAAGCCAAGTATAATAACTAGAGCGGGAGACGGGAGTCGAACCCGCGACATTCAGCTTGG
>JAGQYU010000003.1:0-4645 GCA_020435885.1 Flavobacteriaceae bacterium | reverse complement strand
CTGACGCTCTACCAACTGAGCTACTCCCGCACAATGGTGCAAATTTAAGAAAATAAACTTCACAATTGCTATAATTTTTTGGAATGAAAAACTTTTTATTTTCATTCTGAGACAATGCATAATTGTTAATAAAGAACAATTTTCAACAAAAATTGTTTATTTCATCTTTTGATATTTTTTGAAAAATTTTAATTATAACTATTTTATTATTAACATATTAAATTTAATATTATCATTATTTGTAATGATATAGAATTAGATGATATTGCTATAAATTTGTTGATAACAATACTTGTTTATAATTGACTTAAGCTATAAAAAACTTCTATTTTTAAAAATAATTAAAGTTGCAATTGGTAGGAGTAATTGTAATGCTAAATAATGTGTCTGAAATTTTAAATTAATATGTCATCCAGAAGAAACTTTCTAAAAACATCCGCATTTGCAAGTGTAGCTATTATTACGAGTCCTAGTTTGGCTTTACCGAACACTTCGTATAATTTTTCTGATAATTATTTAATAGGTAAAAGCACTCCTCAGCTTTATGGTAATGGTTACAAACTCTTAAAAAAAGCACATGACGCTTATTTGGATATGGATAGTGCTGCACGCAAGAATGGAATGAGTGTTAAAGTTGTTTCCAGCTACCGTAGTTTTAATCATCAAAACCTTATTTGGACTAGGAAGTTTAACAAATATACGGCTCGTAAGTTGTCAGAAAAAACTGCTGTTGATTATAACATCCGCTATACGGCCATTCCCGGAAGTTCTCGTCATCACTGGGGGACAGAAATAGATGTAGTGGATGGCAGTGTAAAAACTTCGCAATACCCGTTGAACACCAAACATTTCCATGGGTATGGTATTTATAAAGATTTTAGAGAATGGATGGACGAGAATGCTCATAAATACGGTTATGTAAGAGTTTACACGAATGATAGTGAAAGGAAAGGTTTTAGGTATGAACCTTGGCATTATAGTTTTGCTGAGCTTGCAAAACCTATGTTAAAAGAATATGCCGAAAGAGATATACAGAATACGCTTAAAAAACAACAAGAATTGCTAGGCAGTTCCTATTTTACAGATTCTTTTATTGAAGAATATACTGAGAACAATATTTTAGGAATCAACGAAAAATTGTTGTTTTAAGAAAGCTAATTTTACAATTTAGTTATAAAAAGAAAGCCGAGAAAATAATCTCGGCTTTTCTTCTTTTACTTTGTAGCGAAGACGGGAGTTGAACCCGTGACCTCAGGGTTATGAATCCTGCGCTCTAACCGACTGAGCTACCTCGCCTTTTTTGAGGTTGCAAATATAAAAACAAATTTAGTTGAGGCAATACTATACCTCATATTTTTTTGATAAAAAAGTTTTTTTTAAAAACAGATATTATATATATTGCCTCGCTAAGAATAGAAATACTAAAAAATACGTAAATGTCTGATAAAGTAAAATTTGATATTGAATTTCCTATACACTCTTCACCATCTTTTTTGTATCAATATCTTTCTACGCCAGATGGACTTAGCGAATGGTTTGCAGATAATGTAAATTCCAGAGGAGATATTTTTACCTTTATCTGGAATGATACGGAAGAGAAGGCTAAAAGAGTTTCCTATAGAACTTATGAAAGAATTAGGTATAAATGGTTGGAAGATGAAGATGCCAATGCGTATTTTGAGTTTAAAATTCAAGTGGATGCACTTACAAAAGATGTTTCACTTATAGTAACTGATTTTGCTTACGATGATGAAATAGATGAGTCTAAAATGTTTTGGGAAAATCAAATATCAGAACTAAAACATCTTATAGGAGCCTAAATTAACATATTGAAAATTAATTGCAAGCCTTGAATTTTCAAGGCTTTTTCTTTACAAAATGATAAACTACAACGGTACTATTATATCAACAGAGCAGTATTTTTTATCTCACAACAACAGAGGTTTTAAATATGGTGATGCTTTGTTTGAAACCTTAAAGGTTGAGGGTAATAGCATTATTTTTTCAGAAGACCATTATTTCAGATTAATGGCCTCAATGCGGATGATCAGGATGAAGATTCCAATGACCTTTACGCAAGAATTTTTTGAAGAACAGATCAATAAAACAGTAAATGCTAATCAATTAGAGAGTGCCAGAGTTCGGTTTACAGTTTTTAGAAAAGATGGCGGTCTATATCTTCCCAATAGTAATGATATCGATTTTGTTGTGGAAGCATATCAATTGGATAATAATAGTAAGCAAGAATATGAAATAGATATTTTTAAAGATCATTATGTTTTATCAGGATTGTTATCTACTTTAAAATCCAATAATAAGTTGTTAAATGTTGTAGCTAGTGTCTATGCTGATGAGAATGGTCTTGACAATTGCGTTTTACTGAATGAGAAGAAAAACATTGTCGAAGCTATAAACGGAAACATTTTTTTAGTAAAGGCTAACTCAATCATAACTCCCTCATTAACGGAAGGATGTTTAAAAGGAATCATCAGGAAGAAGATTATAGAAATATTGCAAAAAGATGATAATTACGAAATAATTGAAACGGAAATTTCTCCTTTTGAACTTCAAAAAGCTGACGAAGTTTTTATAACAAATTCTATTGTGGGGATACAATCCGTAACCCGATACAAAAAGAAAACATATACAACTGAAGTAGCGCAGTATTTAAAGGAAAAGTTAAAAGAGTTAGAAGCAAAAAATTAATTAAGACTTGGGTTTTCAGGAGCATTAGCCCAAATTCTGTACTCTCCGCCAAACTTCATTAACTGATCTTTCCAAAAAGATTTTTCAGAAACATTAAATATATTGTTGTAATCATTCTCTATTACAACCCAAGAAGTGGTTTCCAATTCGTCTTGTAACTGATCTTTACTCCAACCGGAATATCCTAAAAAAAAGCGAATATCTTTTTTGTCAATGCTATTTGCAAGTAGAAGTTCTTGCACTACATCAAAATTACCTCCCCAATAAATACCGTTGGCAATTTCCAAACTATCGGGGATCAGATCGGGGATTCTGTGCATAAAATAAAGATTTTCTTTAGAAACCGGCCCTCCGTTATATATAGTTAAATCAGATTCTATTTCAGGAATAAGATCACCCAACGTATATGTAGAAGGCTTGTTAATAATAAAACCGATAGAACCTTCATCATTATGTTCAGAAAGAAGTATGACAGACCTGTTAAAAGAACTGTCATTTAATATTGATGGCTCAGCTATAAGTAATTTACCTTTGGCAGGTTCTTGTGAAAACATCTTTTACTTTTTACGGCTGAACTAATATAACAATTTTTATAAAATAAAAAAACTCTCAATGAAATTGAGAGTTTTAAATGTTTTACCTGTAGTTTAGAGATTAATTTACAGCACCTTTTAATTCAGCACCTGGCTTAAATCTAACTACTTTTTTAGCAGCAATTTTGATAGTTTTTCCAGTTTGAGGGTTTCTTCCTTCTCTAGCAGCTCTTTTAGAAACTGACCAAGAACCAAAACCTACTAAAGAAACTCTTCCACCTTTCTTTAAAGTTTTTTCAACACTACCAGTCAAAGAATCTAATGCTTTTTTAGCAGCAGCTTTAGATATACCGGCGTCAGCAGCCATAGCTTCTATTAATTCTGATTTATTCATAATTTAATAAATTTAAATTGGTTAAATAATTAATTTTTGCTTGTTAAAAGCTTAGCAAATATAGATTTTATAAGGGTTTACGCAAGTTTTAGCCTATTAAAAGCACTTTTTTGTTAATAAATCACATGTAATTGTTAATAACGCCCGCCTTTTGCTAATAAAATGCTTTAAAAAGCCCATGTTTAAAGGGCTTAGAGAGCTTTTGCATTGGGATGGAAAGCATATCCGTTCAAAAGTTCTTGAATTGTCATTTTTCGTTTACCGGGCAATTGTAATTCTTCAATAACTATGAATCCTTCTTCTACTGAAACTTTTATTTCTTTTTTAGAAGTAATGATCTTTCCGATTGGATATGAATGCGAGTTAATTTCTTTAGAGGCTCTATATATTTTAGCTTCTATTTTTTGATTGTCGTTTTGTATATATGTCCAAGCTCCGGGATATGGACTAAGACCTCGTATTTTATTATAGATATTGTCAATTGTGTCTGTCCAATCTATTTTACAGGTTTCTTTAAAAATCTTTGGAGCAGGTTTTAGATCTTTTTCGGGTTGTTTACTTGTAGTTACTTTTCCGTTTTGTATTAGTTGAACAGTGTCCACAACCAATTCACTACCTAAGAGCATGAGTTTATCATGAAGGTCTCCTGCATTTTCGTCAGGTAAAATTTCAATCTCTTTTTGAGCAATGATCTCTCCGGTATCAATCTTATCATCAATAAAAAAAGTAGTAACTCCTGTTTTAGTTTCACCGTTGATAATAGCCCAGTTGATAGGCGCTGCGCCCCTGTACTCTGGTAACAATGAAGCATGTAAATTAAAAGTGCCAAATGTTGGCAGTTGCCAAACGTGTTTAGGTAGCATTCTAAACGCTACTACAATTTGCAGGTTGGCTTGTAGGTTTTTAAGCTCTGCTAAAAAGTTTTCATCTTTAAGATTTGTGGGCTGTAATATGTGTAAATTTTGCTCTAATGCGAATTTTTTAACTGCTGATTCATTCACCTTTTGCCCTC
>JAGQYU010000262.1 GCA_020435885.1 Flavobacteriaceae bacterium | reverse complement strand
TATCCTATTTTGGCTGACAGCAACAGAAACTTATCAAGTATTTTAGGCATTTTAGATATTACCAATGAAGTGTATGATGAAACAACCGGAACTGTTCAAGTTGAAGGCGATAATGTAACGTACAGAGCTACCTATTTGATTGATGAAGAAGGAACTGTTTTCCACGAAGGTATTAATCATATGCCTGTTGGAAGAAATGTAAAAGAATATTTACGTTTGATTGATGCGTATGCACACGTTCAATCTCATGGAGAAGTTTGTCCTGCAAACTGGGAAGAAGGCAAAGATGCTATGAAAGCTACGTTGAAAGGCACTGCTGAATATTTATCTTCTCACTAAAAATGATAAGCAAAGCGAAGTATCTTATGTAGATGCTTCTCTTTGTTTTATAATAAAAAATAGAAGTAGTATGTTCAAAGAATTAGATCAAGATAGTTTAGAACAATTAGTTGCTGATAATGAGGTTGTTGTGGTACAATATGCAGCAACTTGGTGTGGCAATTGTAGAATTATGAAGCCTAAGTTCAAAAAATTAGCTTCAGAGAATGAAAGTGCAGCCTTTTTATATGTAGATGCTGAGAAGTTTCCGAATTCTCGAAAAATGGCTAAAGTTGATAATCTGCCAACATTTGCAACTTTTAAAAATGGAGCATTTGTAAACCAAACACAAACCAATAAGTTTGAAGTTTTAAAAGAATTAGTAGATGAAGTTACCGGTAATTAAACATCTGGTTGGTTTTATTGAAGAGAACGATCAGGATTATGTAATTGAAACCATTGAAACACTGGAAGCCTTAACGGAAGTACCCTCTCTAAAAGATGAAGAACTTGATGTTATTGGCGAGTTGATTTCTAACATGTACGGAGCCTTGGAAGTTGATAAAATGATAAAAGAAGGTACACCTAAAAAAGAAGCATTGAATGCTTTTATGCAGCGTGTATTAGGTTCAATAGATACGTAAAGAATATTATTATAAAGAATCAAAAAGCCCACAATTATGTGGGCTTTTTTTATTTTAAACCTAAGATTTCTTATTTTGAAAAAAGAAGTTTTTTACCTGTTATTAGCTCAATAGTAATAGTATCTTTTTCAATTTCTTTAATAGTTTTACGTTCATTTCTTTTTTCAAAATTTAGCTTATACATTAAGGTGTTTAAAGTATCTTTAATTCTAACTGTATGAGGCAAACTATCAACTTTTTTCAACTCACCATAAAGAGAAGATTTAACTACTTTCACTAACTTGTTTTTATCCAGCTTAGTATTTGTATCAACCTTAATTATTGCCGTAATTCCATTTTCCTTTTTGCCAATAAATTCGTAGAAATAACCACAGTTAATATATAGGTCGGTTTCATTATTAAACTTTATTTTGGTATGGAAATTAGTATCAGAAAAATCTTCTCCTATGAATTTGTACTCATGGAAATGCCCAGCCGGACAACCTAATAAAGTAAAGCTAATAGATATTAAGAGTAGTAGTATGTTAAGCTTAAAATTCATTGTATGCTGAATATTAGATATTTATCTATACAATTTAATAAACTAGTAATCTATTTTAAAAGAAATTTAACTTTTTTCTTTATAATTGCCCTACTCTTTTATTGACTACAATAGGTTAATACTTGTGTAATTATTTTTTCTCTAATTGGGTTTACATTGTAATATACTTTGTTTGGTAGTAAGCCCATATTCTGACGGTTAATCAGTAGAATAATTGAAAAATCATATTTAGGAATTACCACAATACTGGTTCCGGTAAAACCTGTATGCCCATAACTACCCTCCGGCACATTTTTCAAATAAGCACTTTTAGGATCCATGACCCATCCCAAGCCATTGTTAAACTGATCTTGCGTTAAAAATTGATGGATGGTACTTTCTGAAATAAATGAGCCATTTTCAGTTTTGCCACCGTTCATAAGCATATCTATCAGTTTTTGTAAATCTTCAGCGGTTGAGAATAGCCCGGCATGCCCGGAAATACCATTATTGGCATACCAGGTGTTGCCATCATTTACTTCGCCTTTCAAGGTATATTTTCTCCATTTGTTCCATTTATCAGGGTGGATGCTATCAATTGTAAAACCAAGAGTAGAATCTCTTATCATTCTTTTCTCAAAAGGATTTCCATGAGAAGTAGCTGCTATACTACTTGCCAGTCTTTTAGTAAGTGGATTATAGCTTGTATTTTCCATTTGAAGTGGATTAAAAATATATCGCTGCATAAACTCATCTAATGGAAGTTGAGAAACATTTTCAATAATTTCCCCTAACAACATAAATCCAAGATCGCTATAATGCCTACTCTCTCCAACAGGATATTTTAAAGGTAGTTTACTAATTATTTTATATACATTTTGTCTTGTATCAGTAAAGTAATAAAATGGATACCACTCATAAAGTCCGGCAGTGTGGGTTAGCAAATGTCTTATGGTAATGTCTTTTTTTTCATCCGTATCAAAACCTTCGATATATTTGGATACAGGGTCATTTAAATCAATAGATCCTTTATCAACTAATAACATTATTGAAGTGGTAGTACCTACTACTTTAGTGAGAGATGCCAGATCATAGAGATGATGGATGGTCGTCTTTTCCGGTGTGTCAACCCTTTGTTTAGCAAAATCTTTTAAGTAGGCATACCCGAAGGCCTTTTTGTAAATTTCTTCATTACCTTGTTTTAGTAAAATAACGGCACCGGGAATATTTGATTGGTCAATTTCGTTTTGTAAAATGACATGAATTTCTTCGATGAGTTTTTCTCTATTCTGACTAACAACTACTGTATATTGTAGAATAGCTATTAGGAAAACAAAGACTCTAACCTGTAAATGTGATAATTTGATGCTGGTACTTCTCATCTTATTGGTATAATTTATCCACATCTGTAGTAGCGATATCATGGAATAATTGTCCCATTTTTTCGCAAAGAGCATTAAAAAAAGTTTCTCCTTTTTCTTTGGTAGCAGCTTTTGGGTTGCCTACTCCGGTATCTTCACTAATAACAGACCATGGTCTTTCTGTCCATGCCCAACCCTCATTAAATGCTTGTATGGTACTTTTCTTGGCATTACCATTTCCCCAGTCTTTTTTTGGTAATACAAGTTGAGGAGCTAAATGTAATAACAGACTGGTTTCCATTTCATCGGCATGGTCTCCGGGAGTTTTAAAATACTGTTTTCTGTCTAGAGAACTGGGCCAAAAAGTAAAGCATAAGAACATATTGGGGTATAAAAGTCCTAACTCTCTTAGAATTGGTTTCCAGTTATTACCACCGTGGCTATTCATTATCATAAATTTATGAATACCTTGCCTGTCTAACACTTGAAGCAGATCTTTTAAAATAGCAAATTGCGTACTGGGGTTGAGGTTCATATCCAAATAAATATCAGATTGGCCGGTATTGACTCCATAAGGCATATTTGGCAATACAATAACTTTGGCACCCTTTTCCCAGGCAATTTTAGCAGATGTAGCGGCAATGGCTGTACCCTCAATATTATCGGTTGCGTAGGGTAGATGATAATTATGTGCTTCGGTAGCACCCCAAGGCAAAATAGCAAGGTCGTACTTAGTATCTTTTACCTGCTTCCAGTTGGTTTCGGCTAATATATAAGGTCTGATCATTTTTTGAGAGTTAAATTTACTATTATATATTCAACGAAGTTTAGTTTAGATCAGATTAATAATGAGGGGCTTATAAAAAATAATAAGAATATTTTAACGTACTTTTTGCTTTGCACCTATTATAAAATATAAGATAGAACCAATAAAGTTAAAAAATAGTATAACTAACACCCAAATTAACTTGTTATTGCCTTCAAATTCACTTTTTATAACATCAATCAAAGCGATTATAGGTAATATAAAGAATAATAATAGCAATATAATTTGCCATGGGCCGATAAATCCTAAAAAATGCATATTAGTCTAATTTAAATAAAGTACTAATTTATAAAAATTACTTCTGGATATTTCTAGAAATTACCAGTTTTTGGATTTCCGTAGTACCTTCACCAATAGTACATAGTTTTGAATCTCTATAAAATTTTTCTACAGGGAAATCTTTTGTAAAGCCATAACCACCATGTATCTGTACAGCTTCACCTGCAATTTTTACACATAGTTCACTGGCATACATTTTAGCCATAGCTCCCAATTTGGTTATGCGCTCACCTTTATTTTTATAATATGCAGCTTTATGAAGTAACAACTCGGCGGCTTCGATTTCAGTGGCCATATCTGCTAATTTAAAAGCAATTGCTTGAAATGAACCGATAGGTTTTCCAAATTGCTCCCTTTCTTTTGAATATTTTAATGAGGCTTCGTAGGCTCCTTTTGCAATACCTAAACTTAACGCTCCGATTGAAATTCTTCCACCGTCAAGAACACTTAAAGCTTGCTTAAAACCTTCACCTTCTTTGCCTAACATATTATCTTTATGAACGCGGCAATTATCAAAAATTAACTCAGCGGTTTCGGAAGCTCGCATCCCTAATTTATTTTCTTTCTTTCCGGAAGAAAATCCGGGAGTTCCTTTTTCAATAACAAAAGCAGACATTCCATTAGAGTCTCCTTTGTCACCTGTACGGGCAATCACAACAGCAACGTCCGCACTTATACCATGAGTAATGAAGTTTTTGGCACCATTCAAAACATAATAATCACCATCTTTCACAACAGTGGTACTCATACCACCGGCATCACTACCTGTATTATGTTCAGT
>JAGQYU010000261.1 GCA_020435885.1 Flavobacteriaceae bacterium | reverse complement strand
AAAAAAAAAAAAAAAAAAAATCAAAAATAAAAAATAAAAAAAAAAAATTAAAAAAAAAAATAAAAAAAAAAATATAAAAAAAAATAAAAGACTTTAAGTTTGATTACTTTTTGATGATTAATGGGAAAGGAGTTACAAGAGAGTTTTTAATTGAGTTGAGAAAATTAAGCAAGAATGCAAAATTCATAACATATCAATGGGATTCAATTGCTAGAAATCAAATCGAAAGAAAAACAGATTATAGATATTTTTTGGACTTATTTGACAAAAGTTATTCATTTGATTATGAAGATGTTGAAAATATAGAATCATTAGATTATTTGCCAACATTCCACACAGCAACTCAAATATTAGAAAATTGGATAGAGCGAGAAATCGATTATCTGATGGTGGCAAGCTATACAAAAGAAAGATATTCCTTTGTTAAAAAGGTAAAAAAAGAGTTTATAAAGAGGAATTTAAATTTTGCATGTCATTTATATATACCTTGGCATCATTATCTTCGAAATATTGTAATGAAAGGGGAGTATGCAAATCCAAAATATTTAAAATTCCATACGTTATCAAAAACTGAAGTTTTAAATATGTATCTGAATAGCAAATCAACAATTGATATTCAATATAAATATCAAAAGGGTTACACTATGAGGGTAATAGAAGGTCTGGCCTATGGATGTAAAATTTTTACAACAAATAAAGACATAATTAAAGAAAACTTTTATTCAAATAATAGTATTAAAATATTTGATCAAAAAGATTTTTGGAAGGTATTTGATAAGGATTTTTTAGATAGAAAAGTCTTTAAAAATGAAGAAATAGAAAAATTCAATTTAACAAATTGGATAGAAAACGTTTTTAAGTAGTGAAAGAAACGGTAAAATACCTGTTAAGCGAGAAAAGCATAATTAATTTACTATTACTGCTAGTATTTTTCCTATACGTTAAGAAACTTCCAATTGATATAGAAACTCAACCTTTTATTCTTTTTTTTACATCTATTATACTAATTCTTTTTACTAAAATTAATATTAGCAAAACCGATTATTGGCTCGTATTTTATGTTTTGGTTTTAACCATGTATTTTGTTGTTCAATTTATAATAAAACAAACCGGATTAATAGCGTACTTAACTTTTTTGGTAGGGCCGTTAGCTTATTTAGTTTTTAAAAATAAAGTCCATTTGTTTTCTGGGAAGCTTATAAAATGGATAATAGTAATTTACGCCACAGTTGCTGTGATAATTTTTTTTAAAATCCCATTATTTTATGAAATAGTTAAGTTTTTTTATAGTTTTTTTATTCCTAGATCGGGATGGATGGATGGTTCAGAGATAAGAGGTATTACACTTTTTGCTCCTGAGCCTAGTTATTTTGCTTTTTTTTCAGTTTTATTACTTGCATGTTTAGATATAGTTTCTTTAAGAGGAGTTAAAGTTTTTAAGTATAAAGCTGTTTTAGTAGCTATAGTTATAATCTCAAAATCTGCACTAGTTTTCATTTATACGGGTTTTTATCTTTTATTTTTTTATTTGGATTTTGGAAGTATCAAAAGCTTTTTTAAGGTAAGATCTAGAAAAATTATATTTATCACTGTTAGTGTTGTAATTTTAATATTACCCTTTCTTTTATTTGAACAAAGTAGGATAGCTCAGGTTTTTACAAATATTTATCAAAACCTAACGAATAAAGAAAGTTTTGAAAAACTCCTGTTAACAGAAGTAAGTGGTAGTACACGGTTTATAATGAATACTTTAGGTTACATATCTGTAGAAGATGCTCCATTTGGATGGGGATTGGGAGAGTTTCAAAATAATTATCATATTGTTGGGCATAAATTTCACAGCCTTATGTCTCAACATGGAGAGTTGAGCTATGATTATTTGAACAAACTGCCATTAAAAGCTCAAACTTATTTAGCGAACTTAGTTGGAGATATAGGAGTTTTTTCTCTACCATTATTTTTATTTCTTTTTTTATCATTATTTCAACAGACAAATAATCAAATAAAAAGAGCATTAAAATTATTAATATTGTTAATGTTAGTATTTGTACAAGCTCAGATTAGTAATCCAGTTCCGTGGATTTTACTTGCAATACTTAATTCTAAGAGATTAACATGAGCAAGAGATTAATTAAACCTAAAAAAATACTTGTCATTTTTTTTAGACCACCATATCCAACATTTGGTGGCGATAAAATTAGAATGTATCAAAACTTAAAATTTTTATCGGAGAATTATCAAGTTGACGCAATTGTACTAGATGAGCAACGAACACAAGCTGTAACTATTAACGAGTTAAACAGATATTGCAATAAAGTACAGGTTTTTCACATTCCTAAATATAAAAATTATGTAAATACTTTTTTAGGACTTTTAAAAAATAGAAAACCACTACAGATAAATTATTATTATCATACTGTTGTTCAAGAATGGATTAACAAGAATTTTGAAAATTATGATATACTTTTTGTGAATACGATTAGGACAGCAGAATATGTAAAAAATTTAGAGAGTTATAAAGTTATTGATTTTATTGATTCAATATCAATGAATTATGAAAAGGCAGCTAATCAAAAAAGCACAGGTTTATGGAGATTATTTTATAAAATTGATAAAGTAAGGGCTAAAGATTATGAGAAAAAAACATTAAATGTGTTTAATAAAGCGATAATAATCTCAGAAGTAGACAAAAGCTTTATTCTAAAGAGTACTTATAATGAACAAAAAATAAAAGTTATACCTAATGGTGTTTTTTTAAACACAAAAAAATGTTTTGACAGCTTTGTTGAAAAAGAAATAATAAGCTTTTTAGGAAAAATGGATTATGAACCAAACATTACTGCTGTTATGTTTTTTGTGAGCAAGGTATTTCCGATTGTTAAAAAAGTAAATCCTGATATTGAATTTCAAATAATTGGGATAAATCCTACAAAAAAAATTAAAGCTCTTAACAAAATTAAAGGAGTTAAAGTTTTAGGGTTTGTCGATAATTTTGAACAATATGTGGTAGAATCTAAACTTATAGTAGCACCAATGATTACCGGTGCAGGTGTACAAAATAAAATTTTGCAAGCTATGGCATTAGGTAAATGCGTTATTACAACAAAGATTGGAGCTGAGGGCTTAATAGATATTGATAAAAGTTCAATAATAATTATTGATGATGCATTAAAAATGGCTAATGAAATAATTACTCTTTTTAAAGATGATGGTAAGCGAAACAGTATTGGAAGCAATGCTAAGAAATATATAAATGATAATTATTCTAAGAAAATGATAAAAAAAGAATTTTTAGAATATTTAGAAAAATAGTAATGATAACATATAAAAACAACATTGAATATTATGGCTTATTATTTTTAGCTTTCTTTCCATTATATCCTTTTTTTCTTTTATCTATAGGTATTGGAGTTTACTTGATAAGCGTTTTTCTTTCTAGATATTTAGGTAAAGTTAAGCAAGAAAAAACCAATTATCATTTTATCTTTTTAAGTGTATTATTTTATTTGTTTTTATTAATTAAGGCTTTTCTAAATGAAAATTATATTGAAGAGATTAAATACTTTAGATCGAGTGTTTCATTATTGATTTTTCCTTTAGCTTGGTTAATTTCTAATAAACCGATTTCATCAAAACAAAGAAAAAATGTTATTAAGATATTTGTATATAGTTCTTTTATATTAGCTATATATATTGTGTTCTTTTCATTATTTTTTACATTAAAAACAAATCGAAATTTTAATATTTTTTATGAAGAGATACCAATTATTAATGTTCATCCCAATTATGCTTCATTATATTTTTTAACGTCTATACTTTTCATTTATTTAAACTTAAAAGAGTCTAAATCTAAGATCATTGATGTATTACTTATGCTTTTTTTTACAACAATTTTATTCATTTTAGCTGTAAGGGTTGTAATAGTAGCGTTATTAATTATCTTATCAATAGAATTTCTATTCAATAAACAATTTTCTACGATAACAAAATCCAGTATTTTTATAGGGGTAATATTATTGGCAGTTTTTTCATTTTTCATAATAAAACCATTTAATAAGAAGATTAAAGAAACAATTCTATTGCAAAAAATAGAACTACCATATGCTAAATTTCCTACATCAACCCAAATTAGATTAGGTATTTATGATTGTGCGCTACCGATAGTGGAAAAAAACTTCTTTTTTGGTGTTGGGGCACAATCATTTGAGAAAGAAATTAATGAGTGTTATAAAAAATTTAATAATTATGATAAGGTTAATTATAACACACATAATTACTATCTCTTTTTATTAGGAAGCTCAGGAATATTTAGCTTACTGAGTTTTGTTTATTTATTTGCTTTACACCTAAAAAAAGCAGTGGCATTAAAAGACCATCTTTATTTGTATATAACAATAAGTTTATTAATAACATTGCTTACTGAGAATTTTCTATCAAGAGTACAAGGTGCTATTTTTGCTATGTTTTTTATAACACTCTTTATTAAATCAAATAATTTATTAGTTGAAAAATGAAGTTTTTATAACGATATCTATAGTGTATTACAATAGTGATATACAATTATTGGAAGAGGTGGTAAGTAGCATCTTAAAAATATCTTTTGAAAAAAAAGTATATATCATAGATAATTCTTCAACTTTAAAAGTCGAGTCATTATTTAAAAATCCGTCAATAGAATATGTTAATGTAGGAAAAAATATTGGCTATGGAGCTGGGCACAATTTAGTGATTAATAAATTCCATATAAATTCTAGTTACCATTTAATACTCAATCCAGACGTTCAATTTAAGCCATCTATTATCAATAAATTAATTGAAGAATTAGAACAAAACCCAGTTGTGGCTTTAATAGCACCTAAAGTTATTTATCCAAACGGCAGCCACCAGTTTACATGTAGAAGATATCCATCAGTTATAGAGTTGATTTCAAGGAGACTTGGAGTATTAAAAAGGATTGTAGATAAAGGAGAATATAGAGAAAAAGATCTAACGAAACCTTTTTTTCCAGATTTTTTACATGGTTGTTTTTTACTATTTAAAACCAGAGATTTTATGAATGTAAATGGATTTGATGAACGCTTTTTTCTCTATATGGAAGATGTTGATATTTGTAGAAAAATTGAGAAATCAGGAAAAAAGAAACTATACTATTCCAAAGTAGAAATAGTACATTATTTCAATAAGGGATCATCAAAAAAAATATCACTTTTTCTTATTCATATTGTCTCTGTTTTTAAATATTTTTACAAATGGAAAATAGCCTATAAATCAACATAAACTTTATGCAAGAGCTTATCCTCTCACACATAAAAGTATCTCTGCTTCTGGTTTTTTTGTTAACCTTTATAATTACGTATTTAATAATACCAATAATAATTAAAGTGGTTAATCATAAACAATTATTAGATTATCCTAACCATAGAAGTTCACATACACAATTAACCCCAACTTTTGGCGGAATCTCTTTCTTCTTATCGTTGATTATGATTTTGCTGTTTATAAATAATTTTCAGGAGAGTAATATAACCATTAATATTGTTGCAGGATTGACTATTTTATTATTTACAGGACTAAAAGATGATATGGTGGTTATATCATATAGGGCTAAATTGTTAGGGCAATTATTAGCAAGTATAGCTTTTTTGTATGGAAGTAATTTTTATCAAATAAACTTTAATGGATTATTAGGAATAGAGACCCTTAATATTGCTGCCGGAACAATTTTATCGGTATTAATTCTTCTTACAATTATTAATGCATTTAATCTAATAGATGGTGTGGATGGTCTGGCAGCATCAACAGGGATAAGTGTTTTATCTATATATGGTTTAATATTTTATTTATCGGGTAATGTTTATTATACATTTATCTGTGCTACATTAATAGGGTCTTTGCTTGCCTTCTTAAGATTTAACTTTTCATCTAGAAAAAAGATTTTTATGGGTGATACAGGATCTTTGATAATCGGTTTTATAGCAGCTGTATTAACATTAAAATTTTTAAATCTTGAAACGGATGATATATTAAAAATTAATTTTATTCCTAAGAATCGAATCTTTGTTGTTATATCAATTTTAATATTTCCTTTATTTGATCTTTTCAGAATCCTAATGGTTAGAATAAGCAAAGGAAAACACCCTTTGTTAGCTGATAAAAATCATACACACCATGTATTACTTGATCATGGTAATTCTCACATTAAAACAAGTTTTATCATAGGTACTTTTAGCTTGATAACTTCTGTAACATTAATTTATTTAACTACTATTTTATACAATTCATGGATTTTAATAATTAGTTTTCTCATATTATATTTTATCTTTCTGGCTATCTTTTTTAAACTAGCTCTTAAAAGGCAATAAAATTTTTCACAGTATATTCGTACACAAATTAAATTCAGATGAACGTTTTAATCTTAGGCTCAGGAGGAAGGGAGCACACGCTGGCATGGAAAATTAACAAAAGCAAAAAACTAGGCAAGTTATTTATTGCCCCCGGCAATGCCGGAACTGCAGAGATAGGAACCAATTTAGATAGTGACATTGCTGATTTTAATGTTCTAAAAGCCGCTATTTTAAATAACGCTATCAATTTAGTGGTCGTAGGCCCGGAAGCTCCTTTGGTTCAGGGTGTGCATGATTTTATTGCTGCCGATCCTGACTTAAAACACGTTGCGGTTATTGGGCCTAAAAAATATGGAGCTCAACTAGAAGGGAGTAAAAAATTTGCCAAAGAATTTATGGTGAGGCATAACATTCCAACAGCTCAGTATAAAGATTTCACTAAGGAAACATTGGAGGAAGGCTTTGCCTTTTTGGAAGGTTTACAACCACCCTATGTATTGAAAGCCGATGGTTTGGCTGCCGGCAAAGGGGTTGTAATTTTAAATGACTTAAAAGAAGCTAAGAAAGAACTTTCCGAGATGCTTTCTAATCAAAAATTTGGTGAAGCGAGTAGTAAAGTAGTAATTGAAGAATTTCTTGACGGAATTGAAATGAGCTGTTTTGTACTCACTGATGGAAAGCATTATGTAAATCTACCAAGTGCTAAAGATTATAAACGTATTGGCGAAGGAGATTCAGGTTTAAATACTGGTGGGATGGGGGCAGTTTCTCCCGTTCCTTTTGCTGATGAAGATTTTCTGCAAAAGATTGAAAATAAAGTTATTAAACCTACTATTGAAGGTCTTCAAAAAGATGGTATAGATTATCAAGGATTCATTTTCTTTGGACTTATAAAAGTTAAGGATGAACCCTATGTTATTGAGTACAATGTACGATTAGGAGACCCAGAAACCGAAGTTATTATACCTAGGCTAAAAACAGACTTGTTAGAAATTTTTGAAGTAGCCTCATCTAAAAAACTTAATGAAATAAAGGTTGAATTTGATGAAAGATCAGTCACAACAGTAATGTTAGTATCTGGAGGTTATCCTGAGGATTATGAAAAAGGAAAAGTAATATCTGGTATTGAGAATGTAAAAGATTCCATTGTTTTCCATGCAGGTACAGCTTTAAAAGATGATAAAATAGTAACCAATGGAGGTAGGGTTATTGCTGTAACATCCTACGGAAAAGACTTTAAAGAAGCCTTAAAGCAGTCTTACCAAAGCATAGAACACATTACTTTTGATGAAATGTACTTCAGGAGAGATATAGGCTTTGACCTCTAAAAAAAAAATATTGATTGCCCCTTTAAACTGGGGTTTAGGGCATGCAACAAGGTGTATTCCCGTAATCAATGCGTTGCTTAAACATAATTTTGAGCCTATTTTAGCGAGTGACGGGGCTGCATTACAACTTTTAACGAAGGAGTTTCCTATGTTGAAATTCTATAATCTTCCCAGTTATAACATTTCGTATTCTCATGGTAAGAATCTGAAATTAAAACTAATACAAAGCATTCCTGCAATTGTAAAAGCTGTTAAAGAAGAAAAAAAAAGAACTGCACAAATCCATGAGATGGAAAATCTTTCAGGAATTATTTCTGATAACAGATTTGGTGTTCGTCACCCCGAAATTCCTTCAGTCTATATTACACATCAGCCCAACGTGTTATCAGGAAATACTACTTTTTTAACATCTAAAATACATCATTATATTATTTCAAAGTTTGATGAATGTTGGATACCGGATAATGAAGATGAAAACAACCTTTCAGGAAAATTATCCGAGAAGAATGCAACAATTACATCCAAATTTATTGGGCCGCTTAGCAGATTACAGAAAAAGGAAATAGAAAAACAATATGATTTGCTGGTGCTTTTGTCAGGTCCTGAACCTCAGCGATCTATACTTGAAAAAAGGCTATTAGGAGAATTACTTACCTACAACAAAGAAGTTTTATTTCTTAGAGGTGTTTTTACAGATGAAGTAATCATGTCTCCCAATAAAAATATTATACTAAAAAATTATTTGCTTAGCGAAGAACTAGAAACTGCCATGAATGGAAGCGGTATTATTTTAGCAAGATCAGGTTATTCTACCATTATGGATTTGGCTAAACTGGAGAAAAAAGCATTTCTTATACCTACTCCCGGCCAAAATGAACAAATCTATTTGGCTGAAAGAATGCAAGATTTAAAAATTGCTCCATTCGCTACACAACAAGATTTTAAAATAGAAATGCTGTCTAACACTGATAATTATAAAGGTTTTACGGGTTTTAAGCAAAGAAATGCACTTGAAAGTGATTTATTCAACCTTTTCAATGGTAAATGAAAAAGTAGAGCCTTTACCAAACTCACTCTCTACGAATACTTGTTGATAATGAGCTTCCATAATGTGTTTAACAATAGACAGTCCAAGACCTGAACCGCCTTGCTCTCTAGATCGGCTTTGGTCTACTCTGTAAAAGCGTTCAAATAATCGGGGTATATGTATCTCTTTAATACCTTCGCCATCGTCTATAATTTTAACAATAAATTGACCCGGAGAATGATTCTGGACAGAAACAATGGTTTTTCCACCTTGTTTGCCGTATTTGATTGAGTTTTCAATAAGGTTGATAAGTACTTGCTCAATACGTTTTCTATCTGCGCGTACCAAAATAGGAGTATCATATAACTTACTGTAACCCAGATAGATGTTTTTTCTTTTTGCTTTTATCTCTAACAACTCAAAAACACTTTGAACCAGTCTGATAATATCAAACTTTTCAAATTTGAGGTTTAAATTACCCGATTCAAGTTTAGAGATCATATCCAGATCAGTAACAATATTGATGAGGCGGTCAACTCCTTTATTAGCCCTTTTTAAGTACTTATCTCTGATAGTTTTATCATCAATGGCACCATCGGCCAAGGTCAATAAATAGCCTTGTACAGTAAAAAGAGGTGTTTTTAATTCGTGAGCCACATTCCCCAAAAATTCTCTACGATATTCCTCGCGTATTTGTAACATCTCTATTTCCAGACGTTTATCTTCGGCAAACTTTTTTACTTCTTTAGAAAGCGTTTCCATATCAGAAGTTATTTTGTTTCTGCCGAGATCTTGTACATCTAGCAAGGAAACTTCATCGTATATCTTTTTTACACGTTTGTAGATAAATTTTTCTACCCTGAACTGAACAATGATGAATGAAAA
>JAGQYU010000260.1 GCA_020435885.1 Flavobacteriaceae bacterium | reverse complement strand
TCCCAAAGGATGAAATAAAAGTAGGAGATGTTGGCTACCTAATTACAGGTATAAAAGATGCCCGTGAAGTAAAAGTTGGTGATACCATTACCGATGCTATTACCCCCACAACCAACCCGATAGAAGGCTTTGAAGATGTTAAACCTATGGTGTTTGCAGGTATCTATCCTGTTGATACGGAGGATTATGAAGAACTAAGGTCATCTATGGAAAAGCTCCGTTTGAACGATGCTTCATTGGTGTTTACCCCAGAGAGTTCTGCTGCATTGGGCTTTGGTTTTAGATGTGGATTTTTAGGTATGTTGCATTTAGAAATCATTCAGGAGCGTTTGGAACGTGAATTTGATATGACGGTAATTACAACGGTTCCTAACGTATCATACCACGCCTATACAACAAAAAATCCTGATGAAATGATCTTGGTAAACAACCCTAGTGATTTACCCGATCCTTCAAAACTGAACAGGGTTGAAGAGCCTTACATCAAAGCATCCATCATTACCAAGTCAGATTTTATTGGCCCTGTAATGAGCCTTTGTATTGAAAAACGCGGTGAAATAACAAATCAGAATTACCTAACCCAAGACAGGGTTGAACTAACCTTTGATATGCCCTTAGCGGAAATCGTTTTTGATTTTTATGATAGATTGAAAACCGTTTCTAAAGGATATGCTTCTTTTGATTATTCACCAATTGGAATGCGTGCTTCAAAACTAGTAAAGGTTGATGTGCTTATCAATGCTAATTCAGTTGATGCACTTTCTGCATTAATACATGCTGATAACGCTTACGATATTGGTAAAAAAATGTGTGAAAAACTACGCCAGTTGATACCAAGGCAACAGTTTGACATTCCTATTCAGGCAGCTATCGGCACAAAAATTATTGCCAGAGAAACTATAAAAGCACTTAGAAAGGATGTTACAGCTAAATGTTACGGAGGTGATATTACCAGGAAACGCAAACTCCTTGAAAAACAGAAGAAAGGAAAAAAACGTATGCGTCAGGTAGGTAATGTAGAAATTCCTCAAGAAGCATTTATGTCAGTTCTTAAGCTAAATGATTAAGTATCAATCTGTTTAAAATACTTATAGTTTTTACTTTTTATTAACCTTCGGTTAGCTTTCTGAATGATAAAATATTTTGTATTTTTATAGATACTATAATTATCAATTCATGAATATCATCCACGTAAGTGCCGAGTGTTATCCTATTGCCAAAGTTGGCGGGTTGGCTGATGTGGTTGGCGCTTTGCCAAAATACCAGAATCAATTGGGTGTACGTAGCAGTGTTATAATGCCTTTTTATGATAATAAATTCACTAAAAGCAATTCATTTACAAATACTTACGCTGCTAAATTACAGCTTGGAGATACTACTTATAACTATAAAATACTTACGTTAGATAATAATACATTAGGATTTGATCTTTTCTTGGTTGATGTGCCTGAATTGTTGTTTAAAGACTATGTCTATTCTTTTGACGATACTGACCGATTCCTCGCTTTTCAAATTGCTGTTTTAGACTGGATACTTCAGCTAAAAGAAAAACCAACCATTGTACATTGCCATGATCATCATACAGGGCTTATCCCTTTTATGATGCCTCATTCACACGACTATGACAAATTAAAGGATATTCCTACGGTTTTAACCATTCACAATGCGCAATACCAAGGGTGGTTTTCACATGACAATGTGTATAAAATCCCTCCTTTTGATTTTGACAAAGTAGGTTTGCTGGACTGGAGCCATACTATCAATCCACTTGCTGCTGCCATAAAGTGTGCATGGAAAGTTACAACGGTATCTCCATCCTATATGGAAGAACTAAAAACTGCTGCCAATGGTTTGGAAAGCTTGTTGAGTCACGAAAGTGCCAAATGTATTGGCATCCTTAACGGGATAGATACCAATGTATGGAACCCAGAAACGGATGATTTCATCATTAAAACTTATACAGAAAAAACTATTGAATCCGGCAGAAAGGCCAATAAAAAATGGCTTTGTGATGAATTTGATTTAGATGCTGAAAAACCTTTGTTTGCATTTATCGGCCGATTGGTTGGTGAAAAAGGTGCCGATCTGCTGCCACAAATTTTTGAAGAGGCTTTGCAGAAATATGATATATCAATCTTACTATTAGGTTCTGGAAGTGAAGACATTCAAAACCACCTACGCAGTTTAGAAGATAAATACATTGGAAATTACAGTGCTTTTATAGGGTATGATGAAAAACTATCACATATCATCTATGCAGGAGCAGATTTTTTACTGATGCCTTCTAGAGTAGAACCTTGCGGATTGAACCAAATGTATGCCCTTAGATACGGAACCGTACCTATAGTAAACAAAATTGGAGGCCTAAAAGATACTGTTGTGGACATTACGGAAAATGGCTTTGGAATTTGCCATGAAGAGGTCTCTGTTAAAAGTGTTGTAAAAGCTATAGAAAGGGCTATAGAATTTTACAAAGACACACAAAATTTTAAAAAAAATCGTAAATTAATATCGCAAATAGACCATTCTTGGAACGCATCTGCAAAGCAATATATAACCCTTTATGAATCTCTAATCTAAATTAATATGATCAACGATAAAGTCTTAGCAATAATTTTGGGTGGCGGGCAAGGCTCTAGATTATACCCATTAACGAAAGACAGGTCAAAACCTGCTGTACCTATTGCCGGTAAATACAGATTGGTTGATATTCCTATCTCTAACTGTATCAATTCTGATATCAAAAGAATGTATGTGCTTACTCAATTTAACTCTGCATCATTGAATCAGCATATTAAAAATACATATCATTTTAGTTTTTTTAGCCATGCCTTTGTAGATGTGTTGGCAGCAGAACAGACGCCCCATAGCGAAGCATGGTTTCAAGGCACTGCAGACGCTGTAAGACAAAGTATGCATCATATTCTTAGAAATGATTTTGATTATGTTTTGATTCTATCTGGAGATCAATTATATCAAATGGATTTTAATACAATGATAAAAGCTCATATTGATAAAAAAGCTGAAATTACCATTGCTACACTTCCTGTTAAAGAAAAGGAAGCCACTTCTTTCGGCATCCTTAAAACTGATAATGATAACTATATAACTTCTTTCATTGAAAAACCTGATGCTTCGTTATTGCCTGAGTGGACATCAGAGGTAAGTGATGACATGAAAGCTGCCGGTAGAAATCACTTAGCTTCTATGGGTATTTATATTTTTAATAGAGACCTGTTAGAGAAATTAATGCAAAACCCTGACACTAATGATTTTGGGAAAGAAATCATCCCTCAGTCTATTGAACACCATAAAGTACTAAGTTATCAATTTGAAGGCTATTGGACAGATATTGGTAATATTGATTCCTTCTTTGAGGCTAATATTGGCTTAACTGATGAAATACCTCATTTTAATCTATTTGATACCAATCAGAGAGTATTTACAAGAGCTAGAATTCTGCCTACTTCAAAAATATCAGGCACTACTATGAATAAAGCCGTTATTGCCGAAGGATGTATCATCCACGCCGCTACTATTGAAAGATCAGTTATTGGAATCCGTTCAAGAATAGGTAAGGAAAGTACAATTATTAATACTTATATGATGGGTAGTGATTATTATGAATCTTTAGAAGAAATAAGTAAAAACAACATAAAGATACTTATGGGAATTGGTGAGCGCTGTTTTATTAAAAATGCTATTATTGATAAAAATTGCCGTATTGGAGACGATGTTAGAATTAACGGTGGATCTCATTTAAAAAATACTGAAACTGATACATATTGCGTGGTAGATGGTATTGTAGTTATTAAAAAAGGTGCTGTAATCCCACCTGGTTTCGCAATCTAAAGTAATCTTAAATCTAAATTTTTTAATCCCAGCCTATGGCTAACGTACAACCTTACAGTCTTTTTACTGATTATGATATAAATCTATTCAAAGCTGGCAAACATTATCGATTATATCAAAAATTCGGCTCTCACATCTTAGAAGTTAACGGAATCAAAGGTACTTACTTTGCTGTATGGGCTCCAAGTGCTAAAGCTGTTTCGGTTGTTGGAGATTTTAATTATTGGATAGAAGGCGAACATCCCCTATTTGTTAGATGGGATCATAGTGGCATTTGGGAAGGTTTCATCCCCAATGTTGGAAAAGGCAATCTCTACAAATACAAAATTGAAAGCCACAATAATGGTATTAAAACTGAAAAGGCTGACCCCTATGCCAGAAGGTGTGAGCATCCGCCTAAGACAGCTTCTGTTATTTGGGAAGACAACTACAATTGGAGAGATGCCAAATGGATGAAAGAGCGCAAAAAGAAAAATGCACTCGATGCTCCTTTTTCAGTTTATGAAGTTCATTTGGGTTCATGGAAAAAACAAGTTGAAGAGAATAGGTTTCTGTCATACAAAGAATTAGCTACCGAACTGGTAGATTATGTAAAAGAAATGGGCTTCACCCATGTGGAATTGATGCCAATTATGGAGTACCCTTTTGATCCTTCGTGGGGTTATCAAATAACTGGTTATTATGCACCAACTTCCCGTTTCGGTTATCCGGAAGAGTTTAAATTGTTGGTAGATAAACTACACCAAAACGATATTGGTATTATCCTAGATTGGGTACCATCACATTTTCCAGAAGATAGTCACGGCCTTGGTTTCTTTGACGGTTCACATCTCTATGAACATCCTGACAGAAGAAAAGGTTATCATCCTGACTGGAAAAGCTTGATTTTCAATTATAGCAGAAATGAAGTCCGTTCGTTCTTAATAAGCAATGCTATTTTTTGGTT
>JAGQYU010000259.1:562-1518 GCA_020435885.1 Flavobacteriaceae bacterium | reverse complement strand
GTAGGTTCCAGAAAATCATCATTAACTACAATAGAAAGGTATCTTCTTTGTATATCAGTTGTGCTGTAAGCAACACCTCTGTAAACGTGGCCTTCTTTTTCATTTCCTTGACCGGTAACATCCCAATAGGTAAAGAAAGTTACACCTACATCGTGTAAAGCATCTTTTACCGTTAAAAATTTGGATTTTCTAATAATAGCTTCTACTTTTTTCATATGATAAAAATTAGATGATTAGTTAAATGAGTATACTGCTGCTAACACAAAAGAACTAAGGCTCTTTTGTGTTTCAAAATCTTTATTAAAGAAATACACGGATTCATCAGAACTTGAATCTAGCCTTAATTCTGGTATTATGGTTAAGTCTTTGATTTTAATATTGGCTGATAATGTGGCTGCAAATACATTAGATTCTGTATCTGTGCCTATTGCATCAAAATTTCCGGTTTGTGCAAAATATTCGCCTCTTAAACCGATTGCAAAAGTATCGGAAGTGGTTAGTTTAGGATACAGAGCAACTCCGGCAAAACCAGAATCTGCATCATCTCTGGCATCATAAAGTGCAGCATTAATCCCTAGGAAGAAATTTTCAGTAATGTCAAAACCACCTGTAAAATCTATTTCATAAGCACCATCATCAGTTAAAAAGTTTAGATATTGCCCGGCATATCCAAGTTGAGCTCCAAATGCATAGTTGTCTGTAGGATTAAATTCTGTTGCATCAGTAGGATTCATAACTGCTAACATCAAACTAAAGTCTTCTGATAATGAAAAATCTGCTTTTAGGCCAGTATGGCTAAACGGTCCATACGAAAACAAATATGAAGTGCTGTAATTAAAATTGCCTGTTGGTGATATGACTTCATATCCTAAAAATGTGTTGAAGTTACCAAAAGTAAGTTTAACAGATTCACTAACATTCCAGTAAGCATATAGTTGATTAACTATATTTCCGGT
>JAGQYU010000259.1:0-402 GCA_020435885.1 Flavobacteriaceae bacterium | reverse complement strand
GCAGCTCGGTATTGGTAGTCATCAAAGTAATAAGTTTCATTTGTTGCATTAATGTTTGTTCTAAAATAAGCGTCAATACTTCCAGAAAATTTGAATTTATTTTTTTCCGTTTCGTTTTGCGCAATGATATGTAAACTGAATACAAGTGCCAATAGTGTAATTATCCTTTTCATAAAATAATGTTTGGTTTGTTGAACAATTATTTGAAAACGCAACAAATGTAACATAAAACATTATAAATAATAGGGTATATATTTTAATGTATACCAAATTTTAAACTTATACCCTCAAAAAAATAGTGTATAAATTTATAAAAATATAATTTGTTATTTTTTATGTGTGATTTTTTATGGGTATTAGCAAAAAACAAATTCTATTTTTTGTAATTTCATAAAAATGAAC
>JAGQYU010000258.1:1343-3585 GCA_020435885.1 Flavobacteriaceae bacterium | reverse complement strand
AGGTTTTTGTGAAAACAAAACCAGACGAATACATAACACTAACTACCAAAGTTTATGGAGATGAAAATGTTGATGAACGTTTGTGTGAGTCTATTTTTCTCTTCGAAAATTTAGAAATATCAAAATAGTACAACATGCAACATATAATTGATAGATTTACAAAATATATTAAAATAGATACTCAATCCGATCCTAATAACGAAGCTTTTCCTAGTACAGAGAAACAATGGAATTTAGCCAAAATATTAGTAGAAGACCTTAAAGATATTGGGCTACAAGATGTAACATTGGATGATAACTGTTACATTATGGCTACATTACCCAGTAATGTTGATTATGAAGTGCCAACCATTGGTTTCATTGCACATATGGATACGAGTCCGGATTATTCAGGTACAAATGTAAATCCGCAAATTCATAAAAATTACGATGGCAAAGACATCGTATTGAACAAAGAACAAAACATTATTCTTTCACCAGATTATTTTGATGATTTGTTACTTTACAAAGGGCAAACATTGATTACTACAGATGGCACTACTCTGCTTGGCGCTGATGATAAAGCCGGGATAACGGAAATTATTACCGCTATGGAATACTTAATCCAACATCCTGAAATTAAGCATGGAGAGATTAAAGTAGCCTTTACACCCGATGAAGAAGTAGGAAAAGGAGCTCATAAATTTGATGTAAAAAAATTTGGTGCTAAATGGGCTTATACAATGGATGGCAGTCAAATTGGCGAATTAGAATATGAAAACTTTAATGCTGCCGGTGCAAAAGTTATTATTGAAGGTAAATCTGTACATCCGGGTTATGCAAAAGGAAAAATGATCAATTCGCTACTCATAGCTAATGATTTTATTGCTTCACTTCCTAAAAATGAAATCCCTCAAGAAACTGAAGGGTATGAAGGCTTTTTCCATTTACATTCAATAAACGGTTCCGTTGAAAAAACTGAATTGCAGTACATCATCAGAGATCATGACAGGAAACTTTTTGAAGACAGAAAAGAACAATTCAAAAAAACAGCCGAAAATATAAATTCTAAATTAGGCCAAAACCTTATACAAGTTGAAGTTAAAGACCAATATTTTAATATGAAAGAGAAGGTTGAACCTGTAAAATATATTGTTGATATAGCCAAAGAAGCGATGGAAGGACTTGGTATAAAACCTATAGTAAAGGCTATACGAGGTGGTACTGATGGTTCCCAGCTTTCATATATGGGCTTACCATGTCCTAATATTTTTGCAGGAGGGCATAATTTCCATGGAAGATATGAGTATGTGCCTGTTGAATCTATGGTTAAAGCTACGGAAGTTATCGTTAAAATAGCTGAAAAGACTGCCAAAAGAGCTCTTAAAAATTAGTTTAACATTTCTTTCTAAATTGTTAGTATTTTAAAAAATCCTTTTAAAATTCATTAGGAAACCTATTTTTGCCTTTTTAATATATAATCTATGGATAGAAAACTCTTATTGTCTTTAGCTGAAAAATATGAAACACCACTCTATGTTTATGATGCTAATAAAATTGAAGCACAGTACAATAGAATGGTTAGTGCTTTTTCAAGTGTTCCAAGTTTAAAGATAAACTATGCCGTAAAAGCCTTATCAAATATCAATATCTTAAAGCTATTCAATCAATTGAATTCAGGTATTGATACGGTTTCCGTGCAAGAAGTTCAATTAGGTCTAAAAGCAGGTTATAAACCTGAAGACATCATTTATACGCCTAATGGAGTATCTTTAGAGGAAATTGAACAAGCTATGGGCTACGGTGTCCAAATAAATATTGATAATATTTCTATTTTAGAACAATTTGGGCAAAAATACCCCAATGTACCAGTATGTATACGCATCAATCCTCATATAATGGCTGGCGGCAATACCAAAATTTCCGTAGGCCATATTGATAGTAAATTTGGTATTTCTATCCACCAACTACCTCATATACATAGGGTTGTTGAAAATACCAACATGCACATAAATGGTATCCATATGCATACGGGGTCAGATATTTATGACGTTGACGCATTTTTGCGAGCAACTGAAATTTTATTTAATACAGCTGCTACTTTTAAGGAGTTAGATTACATAGATTTCGGCAGTGGGTTTAAAGTACCATATAAGGAAGGAGATATTAGTACCGATATAGAGGAATTAGGCAAAAAACTATCGAAGAGATTCAATCAATTCTGTAAAGAATATGGCAAAGAATTAACGCTAATGTTTGAACC
>JAGQYU010000258.1:0-1255 GCA_020435885.1 Flavobacteriaceae bacterium | reverse complement strand
GTTGACAGCGGATTGAATCACCTTATACGACCAATGTTCTACGATGCATACCACCACATCGAAAATATTTCAAATCCTGATGGAAAAGAGAGATTCTACACTGTTGTGGGTTATATTTGTGAAACCGATACTTTTGGCACCAACAGACGTATTACTGAAATAAAAGAAGGCGATGTTCTTTGTTTTAGTAACGCAGGCGCATATTGCTTTTCTATGGCATCGAATTATAATTCCAGATACCGGCCAGCGGAAGTCTTGATAAAAGACGGAAAAGATTATTTGATACGAAAAAGGGAAACTATAGAAGATATTCTAAGACATCAAGAATTAGCTGATTTTTAAATCATTATAAAATGAAATTAAAAGTATTACTTCCATTTTTATTAGCATTTTTTTCAATATTTGCTCAGGAAAAGCAATTTACGAGGCAAGATACATTACGTGGTTCAATCACTAAAGAAAGAGCTTGGTGGAATTTACTGCACTATGAACTTTCGGTAAAAGTTGATCCAACTGAGAAAATGATTGAAGGAAGCAATACTATTCGCTATAAAGTCTTGGAAAACAATAACCGCATGCAGATAGATCTTCAACCTCCTATGGAAATTATATCTGCAAAGCAAAACGATCAAAACTTAACATTTACCAGAGAGGGTAATGTATATTATATTACACTCAATAATAATCAGTTAAAAGATAGCATTTACACACTAACTTTAGATTTTAAAGGAAAGCCAAAAATAAGCAAACGCCCACCATGGGATGATGGTTTTACATGGAGTAAGGATAGCAAGGGTAATGATTTTATTGCTACTTCTTGCCAAGGTGGCGGTGCCAGTATTTGGTGGCCAAACAAGGATCATATGTATGATGAGCCGGATAACGGAATTACTATGCACATAACTACTCCACAGCATTTGATGGGTGTTGGTAATGGAAGGCTCATCAATACTATTCAGAATAATGATAGCACTAAAACTTTCACATGGAATGTTGTAAATCCTATCAACAATTATGGCGTTAATGTTAATATTGGTGATTATGTACATTTTGGCGAAAAATATCAAGGTGAAAAAGGAGAATTAGATTGTGATTATTATGTGCTTACAGAGAATTTGGAAAAAGCCAAAGAACAATTTAAGCAGGCTTCTAAAATGTTAGAAGCTTTTGAGCATTGGTTTGGACCCTACCCTTTTTATGAAGACAGTTTTAAACTAGTGGAAGTACCTTATTTAGGTATGGAACATCAAAGTTC
>JAGQYU010000257.1 GCA_020435885.1 Flavobacteriaceae bacterium | reverse complement strand
TTTTTTATAAACAACCTTTTTCTTCTTATAAACTGCGAATGCAATATCGGTTTGTAGGTGAGCAAGCAACCGGAGGGCAAGAGTGGGCAACAAAGAATAGCGGAATTATGATTCATTCCCAATCACCTGAAAGTATGTTGTTAGATCAGGAGTTTCCCGTTTCGTTGGAAGTTCAATTTTTGGGTGGAATAGAGGAAGGTGTTGAAAGGCCTACAGGCAATTTATGTACCCCTGGTACACATGTGGTAATGGACAGCTTGATTACAAAACACTGTATAAATTCAACATCGCAAACTTTTTATGGAGATGAATGGGTTGATGTTGAACTAACAGTTCTAAAAGATTCATTGATTATCCATTCCATTAATGGAAAAGAAGTTATACGTTATTCAAAACCAGTTTATGGCGGCGATTTTATTCCTGAAACTGAGGAGTGGAAAACTAAGATTGGAAAACCTGTAACAAATGGTTATATTGCTTTGCAAAGTGAGAGCCATCCTATTGAATTCAGAAAAATAGAATTATTAGAACTAAAATAATCTTCATCATAAATCATAAAATATGAAATCAAATCATTCACAATCACGAAGAACATTTATCAAAAATACCGGAATAGCTTTTGCGGGCATATCCATTGTGCCAAGACATGTGCTGGGCAAAGGATTTATACCACCAAGTGATAAATTAAATATTGCGGGTATTGGTGTTGGTGGTAAAGGGCAAAGCGATATTGCTGAATTTGCTAAAAGCCCAAATGTAAATATTGTTGCTCTTTGTGATGTTGATGATAGACAATCTGTTACATCTAGAGAGAATTTCCCTAAAGCAACATATTATCATGACTTTAGAGAAATGTTAGAAAAAGAACGAAAAAATATAGATGCGGTTTCAGTATCTACCCCAGATCATACCCACGCAATTGCCGCGTACAAGGCAATGGAAATGGGTAAACATGTTTATGTTCAAAAACCTTTAACACACGATATTTGGGAAGCAAGAATGCTTACTGAAGCTGCAAAAAAGTTTAAAGTGGTTACCCAAATGGGCAATCAGGGCGGCTCAGGTGATGGTGTTAGAAAAATGAAAGAGATTTACAATACAGGCATTATAGGTGAAGTCCACACTGTACAATGTTGGACAAATAGAGCTATTTGGCCACAAGCATTGCAAGCACCAACCAAAAAGAATGATATACCTAATGGCTTACATTGGGATCTATGGTTAGGTACAGCGGAAATGCGAGATTATAATGATGCATATCTTCCATTTGATTGGAGGGGGTGGTCAGATTTTGGTACAGGAGCACTAGGTGATATGGCTTGTCATATTATGGATCCGGTGTACAGAATTCTGCCAATTTTATATCCTAGCCAAGTAGAGTGTAGTGTGTCAGATTCTTTTAAAGGAAAATTTGAAGTAGCAGATTACCCTAAAAGTTTTCCAAATTCATCTAAAATACATCTTAGTTATCCTAGAACAGATGGAAAAGGTACCATAAAGGTTTCTTGGATGGATGGTGGTTTGTTGCCGGAGCGTCCAGATGAGTTAGGAGATGATGAAAGCCTAGGCAACTGGGATGGTGGAGTGCTTTTTATAGGTTCCAAAGGAAAATTAATGGCTGATTGCTATGGGGCCAACCCAAGATTACTTCCTTTGTCTTTGAACGAACAGTTTGAAGTAGAGGAGACCATTGCCAGAGTTCCAGAAGGGCATTATTTACAATGGGTAAATGCTTGTATTGCAGGGTATGGGAATGCAGAAACAAGCTCATCATTTGATTATGCTGGTCCTTTTACTGAGAGTATCCTTATTGGAAATTTGGCACTTAAAGCCTATTTTGAAGTAGACCCTAATGCTAAAAACCAAGGTTTTTGGGGTGGTAATAAATATTACGGAAGAAAACGCTTGTTGTGGGATGCTGAAAATATGAAGATTACAAATTTTGAACCTGCTAATCAATTTGTGAAAAGAAACTACAGAGAAGGCTGGTCTTTATAATAAAAATATTTATAGGTTATTTGCTTTGATTGTCTGGAATCTTTCGTAAATTTAAGTTTACGAATTTTTCTTTTTCGATAGTATCAATTCGCTTCTTTTATGAAACGTAAATTAACGATCAAAGATATAGCTAAAGAGCTTGATGTTTCTGTTTCTACAGTATCTAAAGCGTTAAAAGACAGTCACGAAATAAGTAAAGAAACTCGTGATCGTATCAAAGCTTTTGCAGAGTTTCATGATTATAGACCTAATACACTAGCTTTAAAACTTCGAAGTCAGCAAACACGTATCATAGGTGTTATTGTACCTGTAATTGTCCACCATTTTTTTTCAACGGTGCTTAGAGGCATTGAAGAGCATGCCAATTCTAAAGGCTATAATGTAATGATATGTTTATCGGAGACATCTTACGAAAAGGAGATCAAAAGTATTGAAACTTTGTTGGAAGGTAATGTTGACGGTATTTTAATATCTGTATCAACAGGAAAACAGCAAAAAAATAAATTTGACCACATCGATAAATTAATTAAAGAAAGATTTCCGGTTGTTTTATTTGATGGTTTGGTAGAAGAGCTTGAATGTGATAAAGTTATCATTAATGATGAAGGCGGAGCTTTTGCAGCAACTGAATATTTAATATCGACTGGATGTAAAAAAATTGCTCTGATTACAAATCCTGATTTTGTAAAGATAGGTTCTTTGCGTACCAAAGGGTATTTAAAAGCTTTAACAAAACACGGTTTAAAAATAGATAAATCAAAAATTGTATATTTTGATGAGTCAAAAGAGATGTTACCCCAAGTTCAGATGCTTTTTAATGATGAAAATAATTACCCTGATGCAATTTTAGCTGTTAATGGAGAAATTTATGCAGCAACAGCTATGCAAATAGCTCAGGAAAAAGGATTAAAAGTGCCAGAAGATATAAGTGTTATTACGTTTACTGATGGATTGATTTCCAAATATACATCACCGCCTTTAACGGCGTTGGTACAGCATGGTTATGAAATGGGTAAGCAGGCAGTAGAATTACTTGTTGATAGAATAGAATCTAAAGGAGATTTTAAGCCTGCTCAGGAGAAAGTGATCTCCTCAAAACTGAATATTAGAAAATCTACCAGATTATTAGATTAATAAAAAAGCCTCCTTAAAAGGAGGCTTTTTTTTTATTTTTTAATAACTTTTCTTGTTATGGAACCTTCATCAGAAGTAATTCTCACTAGGTAAATAGAAGATTTTAAATTACTGATATCAAAATCTTTATTCTCTATAAATGTTCCTTTAAAGGATTTTATTAACCTTCCGGAAATATCATAAATAGCCACTTCATTCGTT
>JAGQYU010000256.1:1852-3262 GCA_020435885.1 Flavobacteriaceae bacterium | reverse complement strand
GTAGCAAAAACCAAATAACTATTTTTCTATAATAGCATCCTGTACCAATTGCTGAGCTTTGGTTCTGATGTCACTTTTTAAGAGTCTATTATTATCTGAGCCCAGATACACTCTGTTAGATAAAAAAACATATACCAGTTCTGTTTCAGGGTCTGCCCATGTATAGGTTCCGGTAAAACCGCTATGCCCAAAACTTTTAGGAGAAACACAACCGCAAGTGGCTTTTGTATCATCTAATTGAGGTTTATCAAAGCCTAATCCACGGCGAACACTATCTTTTTCAAAATACCTATGATTGAATTTCTGAATTGTTTCATTTTTAAAATAGCGTTTGCCTCCATAATAACCTTCTTGTAAATACATCTGCATCATTTTAGCAATATCATTTGAATTGCTGAAAAGTCCGGCATTACCATTAACACCTCCAAACATAGCTGCTCCTTGGTCATGCACATAGCCATGTAATAGCTGACCTCTGTACGTCTTATCATTCTCAGTAGGCACAATATCGTTTATAGGAAATTTTTCCAACGGATTATAGGTAAGTGTTTTAGCTCCTAATGGTTTGTAAAAGAACTCATCATTCAACAAATTCATCGGTTTGCCATACTCTTTTTCCATATAACCGTTAAACAGGTAAAAAATTAACCCGCTATATCTGTATTCTTTCTTTTCCAGCAAAGGAGAATCCGCCATCATTTGATACATTGTATCTTTATAATCAGTCCGTAAATAAAAATCTTTAGCTACTTGTATAGCGTATTTTGTATTGGCTTTTCTTCTGTAATATTTTTCAGAAGGTTTCATATTTGTACTATCTATAGTGTACAAATAATAAGGAATCCACGGCACAATACGAGCATTATGCGAAAGCGCTTCCTTGAGTGGAATATCCTCTTTATCAGTACCTTTTAACACAGGCATCAGATCACCTAATTTGGTATCAATGGTAAATTTACCCTCTTCTTCAGCTTTCATGATAAGCGGCAATCCACCTAATATTTTTGTAACCGAGGCCAAATCATATAGATCAGTATTTTGAACTTTATACAGTTTTTTATCAGTATGATAGCCGTAACTTTTTCTAAAGATTACTTTTCCTTTTCTGGCAACCAATACCTGCATTCCTGGAGCCATAGCAGAATCAATAACAATAGTTGCTATGGAATCTATTCTATTTAGTTTTTCGGTACTCATGCCTACCTCTTCAGGAAGACCGTAAGAAAGCCTGTGCAGATTCGTTGATTTGATACCGGTGCCTACCGGAAAATCATTGTTGATAGATACCGGTAATTTGCCCTTAGTAGTAAGCGCACCAAAAATCTGTTGGGCAGAAATATCTTGAGCCACATCACTATTTTGATACGAAACTAAAATACTTTCAATGTTGGCAAATGTCTTAAAATCTAA
>JAGQYU010000256.1:0-1724 GCA_020435885.1 Flavobacteriaceae bacterium | reverse complement strand
GATTTATGAAAACCAATGATAACCAAATTATAGGGTTTCAATTTATTCATGACATCATGCAAACTTTTCCCTGAAACTAAGTCTACAGAAGCATAATCATTCAATCGTTTTAAGAAAGTTCCGTTGGAGTCATCTCCTAACTTTACATAAGCAATTTTATTTTCCACAAGGTCTTTTATTGGAAAAACCATTCCGTCGTTCTTAATAAGCGTAGTTGAATGTTCTACTAACTCTCTGTGCAGTACTTTGTTTTCGACTGTATTCAAATCAGCAATCAAATTTTTATCAGAAAGTGGCGTAAAAGACCTCAATCCAGCCCAATACTTAGCCTTTAAAATCTTCTTAACTGATTCATCCAAACGTTGCTCTGTGATAGTTCCATCTTCCAAAGCTGTTTTGATTTTTGTAACCGTTTGAGGTATTTCAAAAGGCATCAACAACATATCACTACCTGCCATAAATGCCTGTATATTAATCTCTGAAGGCGAAGAAAAATCGGCCGCTCCTTTCATGTTCAGAGCATCCGTTAGAATAAGTCCTTCAAAGCCCATTTGCCGTTTCAATAAATTAGTGACAATATTTTTTGAAAGTGATGATGGCAAACTTACATTTGACTCTAGTGCCGGAACACTTAAATGAGCCACCATAACACTAGCCAAGCCTTTATCAAACAATTTTTGGTACGGATACAACTCGATAGAATCTAACCTCTCTTTCGAAAAAGGTATGGATGGTAATGCTAAATGCGAATCCACATCTGTATCGCCATGTCCGGGAAAATGCTTCGCCGATGCCAGCACATTTTTACGTTGCATACCAACGGTAAATGCAGCAGCTTTTTCTGTTACGTTCTCTCTATCCTCTCCAAAAGAACGATTACCTATTATCGGGTTCTTTGGATTTATATTAATATCAACAACCGGTGCAAAATTGATATGAATGCCCATGCGTTTGCAATGTTCACCCAATTGTTCACCGAATTGTTCTATTAAATTTGTATCCTCAATAGCTCCCAACGTCATATTCCACGGAAAACGATATGTGTCTTGTATGCGCATATTCAAGCCCCACTCTCCATCAAAACCTATCAGCAAAGGTATTTTTGAAACACTTTGAAAGTAATTGGTCATTTCTAATTGTTTTCCAGGTGTCCCTTGAAAGAAAATGATGCCACCCACGCCATATTTTTTGATAAGTTGCTCTACTTCTTTCGTATGATCTGCATCTCTGTTAGAATATGCATTGATCATAAATAGTTGACCAATTTTTTCATCAACAGTCATATGCTTCATAATACTGTCAACCCATGCTTGTTGACCATATGTATCATACTTTAACAGAGGATCCATTTGTTGAGATATTCCTACGAAGGGCAATAACAATAGTAACAAAAGATAGTTGGTTCTTATCATAAAAAGGGAGCTTTGTGGGTTAATTATGTTGGAAATTTACACTAAAAATTTGGCATGCCAACTATTGGAAGCTTCCGTTTCCCAAGCATTTTCTAATTCAGCCTTAGAATTTACCATATTGTTAAAGACAACCGTGTTGGCATGTATCTTTTGTTGTTTTGCATATTCTTTAAAATCTTTTAGTGAAACCGTATTCACGTTATCACCATCCTTAAAAGAAACATTCATTTTATTGAGTAAATCAATACCAAATTCTGCCTCTAACTGCTTAATACTATTTACAGAAGCATCTATAGAACAACCCGAAACATT